>CAMMTE010000072.1:0-6630 GCA_946499755.1 uncultured Mycoplasmatota bacterium | reverse complement strand
GTTTGTTATCAATTTAATAATTAAAAAATGTAACATTTCTAAAAAATCTTAACACCAAAGAACTAATAAAAATATCTTATTTATGTAATATAACGTATATATTCTATACAAATCTAAATTCTCTTTTTAAATGGTGCCGACTAAAGGATTCGAACCTTTGACCTACTCATTACGAATGAGTTGCTCTACCATCTGAGCTAAGTCGGCATAAAAACTTTACTACTTTATTATAGCAAAGTTTTCTAAATTATGAAAGTTATTCTGTTCTAAGTGCAATAACAGGATCTTTCTTACTAGCCATACGAGATGGAATAAACCCACTTAAAACTGTCAAGGTTACACTAATTATTAAAAGGATAATAGCATGGACAGGATTAAGACTAGCAACATTAGGAAGATCAGCTAAACTCTCTATTAATGAATTAATTGGGAATGTTAATAAGTATGCTATAACAAGACCTAAGACACCACTACATACTCCAATAATAAAGGTTTCCGCATTAAATACCCGAGTTATATCTTTACCTCTTGCCCCTAAAGCTCTTAAAATACCAATCTCTTTAGTTCTCTCAAGTACAGAAATATAAGTAATAATCGCAATCATAATACAAGATACCACAAGAGATATTGATGAAAATGCTATCAAGACATAAGTAACAGCATCCATAATACTACCAGATAAAGTACTAATCAAAGAAGCATAATCAGTATATAATACTTGGTCACTTTCATCTTTACCTTCATTATAGTTATCTAAATAATCTGTAATATAGTCTTTAGTATCAAAGTCTTTTGGATAAATATAAATAATTGAAGGAGTTACTTCTGCACCTAACACCCCTAAAATATTATCTTTAGTAACAGTAGATGTTGTATCATCAAAAGCTTGACCTGTTAAAACATTATAATCGACTTCTTTTTGTCTATTAACAATATCACTATCTTTATTTTTATTAATAACCTCATCTACTAATGCAGAATTATAGTAAATTCCTGACTGAGTCAAAGAGTTCTTATCTTCTTTTCCCCTTATAATAGCAGTAACTTTAACTGTAATTGCATCACTACTATTATACATATCTTCATAATCTTTACTAGGAACAAAATAATTATTAATTTCATTATAGTAAATATCATTAGGAATTACTTTAAACTCTTTATTTAAGATATCATCAAAAGATATCTTGCTACTTGTATCAAATCCAAGTTGTTCTAAAGTACCACTATCTAACTCATTACGAGAATTAACAGCAATAACAACGCTAGGAGTATCTTTATCTATAGAGCCTGCTAAAACATCATAATTATCTTCTAACATGCTCTTACCATTAACTTTATCAGCATATAAACTCCAACCCATAACACCTGTTATAGATGTAGTAGACATACTATAATTAGTACTAGTAGGAACTAATCCATAAGTACCATCCGCATTTCTAGTAACAACATTTAAAGTAGTACCGTACTCATAACTAATAGCAGAAACATTATCTTTATCCATAGATTCTATATAATTAATATAATCATCATTAATAGTATTAAAATGCATCATAGTCTCTAAACTATTTTCTCTAGGATAAATAACGTTCTTATTAGTATACTCTTCATGTTTATCTCTATTACTAGTCATCTCCTGCATAACTTCTTCATTTATATTCATAGCCTGTGTACTAATCGTAATAGGCATCTGTGATAAACTATCCGCTTCATATTCATCTATTTTCTTCTGAAAACCATTAGATAATGAAAGTATTAAAGCAATACCAATAATACCAATAGATGCTGCAAAAGATGTTAAGAATGTTCTACCTTTCTTAGTCTTAATATTATTAAAAGAAAGTTTTAACGCTGCCCCATATCCAAGTACAGTCTTTTTAATAGTTACTTTATCTTTAGAATTCTCTTTATCTTTAACAGGCTTACTATCACTTAAAATCTTTCCATCTTTAAGTTCAATAACTCTAGTTGCATAATCCTCTGCAAGTTCTCTATTATGAGTAACCATAATAACTAACTTATCTTTAGAAATTTCTTTAATAAGATCCATTATCTGAACACTAGTAACAGAGTCAAGTGCCCCAGTAGGTTCATCTGCAAGTATAATCTCAGGGTCATTAACAAGAGCCCTAGCAATGGCAACCCTTTGCATCTGTCCCCCAGATAACTGATTAGGCTTTTTATGAGCATGGTCTTTAAGACCAACTTTATCTAAAGCTTCAAGTGCTTTAACCTTTCTATCTTTCTTCTTATAACCACTAAGTATTAAAGCCATCTCTACATTTTCTAAAACACTAATATGACTAATTAAGTTATATGACTGAAAGATAAAACCAACACAATTATTACGATAATAGTCCCATTCCACACTTTTAAACTTCTTAGTACTTTTATTATTAATGATTAAGTCCCCACTATCATATCTATCAAGTCCTCCTAAAATGTTTAAAAGAGTAGTCTTACCACTACCACTACTTCCCAAAATAGCGACAAACTCACACTTTCTAAACTTTAAACTAACATCATTTAAAGCATGTTGAACAAAATCTCCTGTCTTATAACTTTTATTTATATTCTTTAACTCAAGCATAAATTCCTCCTTAAATACTCTACATAACTATTATATACTATAAATTAATATTTTTATTTATTTTTTTGAAATATAATGTTAAAATTAAGGAAAGGGAGGGATTAATATGTTAAAAAAAATATCTAAAAACTTATTCCCTCTATGGCAATACTAAGGTTTGTATTGCCTTTTTTTGTGGAGGAGTATATGAAAACAATATTTGATTATCAAAGAGAAATAATTAGTGAATTAAAAGAAAATGAGTATTTAACTATTCATGAATTAAAAAAGAGAATAGAAATACCTTCATACCAAGAACGAAGTAATTTTCTAGAAGCCTTATATAATCTAGAGTTAAAAGAAGGCATTTATAATATAAGGAAAGGGACATACACACTATTTCCTAAAGACTTATACAAAGTTGACTATGTAATTCCTATTTCCAAAGGATTATATTTAAAAAGATCTAAAGTAACAATAGATGAAACTCTTAATAAAGGAAAAATAATTTTGCCAGACGATATCGTTGTTGTAACCAATGAAGAAAATCCTAAAATAAAAAGAACAATCGGAAGAAGTACGTATTTCTTTAAAAACTACTTATTGAAAGAATTAGAACAAAAGAATTTAACATATAAACAAATTAAAACCCTTGCTATAGCAAGAAATCATCAAAAAATAACTGAACTAAAAGATTTACTACACAATCTTGAAAAAGAAGGTAAAATCTACTGTCAAGGCAAAACATTTGAAAAGTGGCCAAATAACTTAGCTTTAACTAAATTAGAAACTGATAGTAATAATAAATTATATTTTGAGTTAGATAACAAAAGATACTACAAAGAGAAAGAAGAACTTAACAATGCTTTAGATGGAGATATTATCGCTGTATCAAGGAAAGGAAAACACATTGTAAAAATAATTGAAAGAACAAAAGAAGAATTAATATTAGAAGTAGTTGAAATTGAAGGAGTAAAACAATTAGAACCAATACTTTTACCAGGCAAGGGCAAAATTAAAGTTAGAATAAGCTCTAATGACATGAAACATCTTAAAATCGGTGATAGAATAAAAGCTAGAATAAGTCTAGATGAGACAGATGGAGTCTATGAAGCAGATTATATAAATACAATAGGTAATATAAAAGATAATGATATAGATTTAATATCTATCGCTACTAAACACGGCTTCAGTATTGAATTTAGTGAAGAAGCTTTAAGAGAAACTAGAAACATTCCTCAAACTGTAAATATAAATGACTACAAAGATAGATATGATTTTACTAAGAGATTTAAAACATTTACTATTGATTGTGATAATACAAAAGATATGGATGATGCAGTTAGTATAATGAAAAATGAAAAAGGCAATTATATTTTAGCAGTGCATATTGCCCACGTATCTCATTATGTTAAAAGAGGTAGTGCTCTTAATAAAGAAGCCTATGAAAGAGCCTTATCGGCATATCCTGCAAATTCAGTTATTCCAAACCTACCACCAGAATTATCAAATGGTATCTGTTCTTTAAATCCTAATGTTCCAAGACTAACAAGAACATGTATTATGGAAATATCTAAAACTGGAGAACTACTAAACTATAAATTTGTAAATTCTATAATTGAATCTAAAAAGAAAATGTCTTACAGCGAAGTTAATAAAGTATTAGATGAAGGAATAGTAGATGATGAATACCTACCATTTTTAAATGATCTAACTACTTTTAAAGAACTATCAGATATTTTAACATTAAAAAGGAAAAGCGAAGGTATGTTAACATTTATAGAACATGAAAATAATTTTATCGAAGATAAAGATGGCAATATTATTAGTATAGAAGAGAAAAATAATGGTACAGCAGGTAAAATGATTGAAAATGCTATGATTTTATATAACTACTGTGAATCTTCATATTTAAACTTTATAATAGGTACATCTATTAATAGAGTCCATGACTCACCAGATCAAGATAAATTAATGGATGCTTTTGATAAAATTCATAATCTTGGTTATAATTTACCAAAAATAGGTTCTATGACTACAGCACAATATATTCAAACAATATTAAACATGTATCAAAATGAAAATGATTATCCTATTATTTCAGATATTATATTAAAAGCTTTACCAAGAGCCCATTACTCTATTTATCCAACAGGGCACTTTGGTTTAGGATTAGATTTTTATACTCACTCTACTTCACCTATTAGAAGATATCCAGACCTTAAAGCTCAACAGATAATTGATTCATATGAACAAGGTAAATTATATGAAATAGAAGATAATAACACTCTAGAAGCAATATGTGAGCACTGTTCTATGAAAGAACAAGAAGCCGAGGCTTTAGAACGAGAAGTAGAACTAATAAAAATGTTAAAATATGTTGAAAGACATAAAGATAAAAATTATTATGGCATTATAACAGATATAGATAATGAAAGAGCATATCTAAAAACTATAACAAATATACCTGGCTATATAGAGTACCTTGACTTAGATGATATAAGATTTATAAAATCTAAACGGTATTTAAAAGATGAAAATGATATGGTAGTATTAAAAATAGGAGATACAGTTAAAGTACAAACTCATAATACAAATCACAAAGAATTGTTAGTAAACTTTGACTTTATTAAAAATATTACTTTAGAACAACAAAATAAAAAAGGAGCTACTGCTCTTAGAAAAAGTTATATAAAAAGACTATATTAAAAAACAGTGAAACGTCCACTGTTTTCTTTTTATCCATTCAAATCCATAACTTCCTGATTTAAAGTTTGATATTTATTAGATATTTTATTAGCATCACTCTTCTCTAATACATACCAACCCTTACGAAACATAAGTTCATAAACTTCTCTTTGTAATGAAGAATAAGTATCAAACATCTCTTTATATTCACTATATAATGTTTCATTAGATGCTTCTGTTAAGCTAACAGCATAGTTTTTAACTAACTGTTTTAAAGTACTAAGTAATGAAGAAATATAATCTTTATCATTTAGAGCCATTCCTTTAGGAGTCTCTACTTTAGGATTACAAATTTGATTATTATTCATTGTTACCTCCTTCATTTAAGATATTTAAGATTTTACTAATATTACCTTGAAATACATTGCTAGCTTTACTAAGCATATCTTTAATTTCACTATCACTTACACTATTAATCGCATTACTACTACTCTTATAAGCCCCATAATTCCAATTAAACATATCACTTAAATAGTCCAAGTCTTTACAACTAATAATATTAGGTACTGCACTATAATTATTTTCCATATATTTTCCTCCCAACATTAATATGAGTAAAAAAGAAAAAACTATACATAAAGTATAATTTTATTTAATAGTCTTTAATCTATGTTTAATATCTAAAATTAAATCCATCGGAGCATTATCCATTTTATTTAAAACAAGTAAGGCATCTTGCAACTTAGTCTTAACAGATACATTATTTTTAATATTCTCAACTTCTTCATCTAAATTAAAGTTTTCACTAGGATTATCTTTCATATATTCTTTAATATAGTTCTTTATATCATTAAGAACATATTCTTTTAACTTATATGAATCCATCTCCATAACTCCAAAATATCCACTAATCATATATCTATAAACATCTTCTATTGTCATTTTATCCCCCTATTCATTAACTTCAAGCTTATTTAATAATTTTAAAATGATTTCATCAACTTCTTCATCTTTACCTTTAAGACTAATTAAAAATTTATTAGTATTAGATGACTGTGGTAACATATATCCTGCTTCTCTAAAGATATCTTCTACCATAACTTTATTAGAATGAATTAAAGCTTTATATAAACGTTTAAGATCATCATTACTTGATTTACTCATAAGATATTTTAAAGTCTTAATCTGTTCTATCTTACTATCTGCAAGTCTAAATAATTCTCTAATAACTTGTTTATCTTTTTCTTTTTGTTTAGGATAAACTCTAGGTAACATACTAATCGCACGAGATGGACAAGATGCTGCACAGGCCCCACAACCAATACATTTATCAAAGTCTATCTGTCCTGTTTCATTATCAGTTGCACTGACTGGAC
>CAMMTE010000071.1:0-6641 GCA_946499755.1 uncultured Mycoplasmatota bacterium | reverse complement strand
ATAATTGTTTTAGGTGGCTTAGGAGAAGTAGGAAAAAACATGTATTGTGTAATGCATGAAGATGAAATTATTGTTATAGACGCGGGAGTATCTTTTGCAGAAGGAGAACTTTTAGGTATAGATTATGTCCTTCCAGATTACTCATTTTTAAAAGACAATGAAGATAAAATTAAAGCCCTATTAATAACTCATGGTCATGAAGATCATATAGGAGCGATACCTTTTTTATTACAAAGTGTAAATATTCCTGCTATCTATGCCCCTAATCAAGCTAAAGAATTAATTAAATTAAAATTAGAAGATAGAAATATTAGATATGATAATTTATATGCGTATGATGAAAATACAAAGTTAAAATTTAAGTATATGAATGTAGAGTTTATTAGAACTACTCACTCTATTCCCGATTCTCATGGTATTTGTATAAATACTCCTAATGGTAGAATCGTTACAACAGGAGATTTTAAGTTTGATCTTACTCCTATTGGACCAATGGCCGATCTATATAAAATGGCTAAATTAGGTGAAGAAGGAGTAGACTTACTAATAAGTGATAGTACTAATGCTCTAAATGAAGGAATGTCTATTAGTGAATCACGTGTTGATGATGCTCTAACTGATATTTTTGACAAATACAAATATAACCGTATTATAATTGCAACATTCGCTTCTAATATCTATAGACTAAAGCATATATTTGAATCATGCTATCAACATGGTAGAAAGATATGTGTCTTTGGCCGTAGTATGGAAAATAATATAGATATCTCTATTAAAGGTGGCTATATTGACCATAAAGAATTATTAGTAACACCAGAAGTTGCCAATACCTTAAAACCTGGAGAAGTAACAATACTATGTACTGGTTCTCAAGGAGAACCTCTAGCAGCTCTATCAAGAATAGCAGATGGAACTCATAAGCAAATTAAATTAAGACCAGATGATATCGTTATATTTTCATCGAGTGCTATCCCTGGTAACGCTTTAAGTATTCATAAAACTATTAATAAGTTATATTTAAAAGGTGTTAAAGTCTTTACTAATATGACTGTAAATAACCTTCACACATCAGGACATGCTAACCAGGAAGAGTTAAAACTAATGATTAGATTATTAAAACCAAAATATTTAATGCCATTCCATGGAGATTATAGAATGTTAAAAGAACATGCTAATCTTGGAATAGATTGTGGTATTCCTAAGGAAAATACTTTTATTTTAAAAAATGGTGATAGTCTAATCTTGAAAAATCACAAAATAACTAAAGGAGAAAGTTATCCAAATAACGATATTTATGTAGATGGTTCTAGAATCGGTGAAGTTGGTAGTGCCGTTATAAGAGATAGAAAGATAATGGCAAGTGATGGAATCTTAGTAGTAATAGCAAATATTAATTCTAAAGAAAGAACTCTACTTACTAAACCTAATATTACAACAAGAGGATTTGTCTTAGTAAATGAAAATGAAGAATTAATTAAAAAAATCGAAAGAGAAGCTACTAATGTTATTAATGAAAAACTAAAAGATAAAAAAGCCACATTTACTGATATTAAAAATCAATTAAGCTTAGATTTAATACCATTTATTATGAATTTAACTGGTAGAAGACCATTAATATTACCAATAATACTAGATATAAAAAAATAGAGTTTTGATTAACTCTATTTTATTTTGCTTCTTCAACTGCTCTAGTCTCTCTTACTACTGTTATTTTAATAGTACCAGGATAGTTCAAAGTAGATTCTATTTTTTCTTTAATATCACGAGCTACTCTATGTGCTTCTAAATCATCTATTTCATCTGGTTCTACTATAACTCTAAGCTCTCTTCCTGCTTGCATAGCATAAGCTTTAGAAACACCTTCTATATCATTAGCAACGTCTTCTAACTGTGTTAATCTCTTAACATAATTTTCTAATGAATCATTTCTTGCCCCAGGTCTACTAGCAGAAAGAGCATCAGCAACAGCAACTAAAGAAGATATTACAGAAGTTGACTCTATATCACCATGGTGTGAAGCAATAGCATTAATTATAATATCATTTTCTCCATATTTCTTAGCAAGATCCACCCCAATAGTAACATGACTTCCTTCAATCTCATGATCAACTGCTTTACCAATATCATGTAATAATCCCGCTCTTTTAGCAAGAGTAACATCTTCACCTATTTCACCTGCAAGTAATCCTGCAAGATTAGCAACCTCAATTGAATGTTGCAAAGCATTTTGTCCATAACTTGTTCTAAAATGAAGTCTACCAATTAATTCTATTAATTCAGGAGCCATCTTAGTAATACCAAGTTCAAACAAAGCATTATTACCATACTCTATTATCTTTTCTTTCGTATCTTTACATACTTTATCATAAACTTCTTCAATTCTTGTAGGATGAACTCTTCCATCTTTTATCAATGTTTCTAGTGTTAATCTAGCCATCTCTCTTCTTAAAGGATCAAAACTAGATAAAACAACCGCTTCAGGAGTATCATCAATAATAAGGTCAACTCCCGTAATCGCTTCTATTGTTCTAATATTTCTTCCTTCTCTACCTATTAATCTACCCTTCATATCATCATTAGGTAAACTAACTACAGTAACTGTCGCATCACTTGCTATATCAGCAGAATATCTTTGCATAGAACTAACAATCATCTCTTGTGCTTTCTTATCAACAGTAAGTTTCGCTTCATTTTCTTGTTCGCTAATATAAATAGCAATCTCTCTTTTCATAGATTCTCTTACGTTTTTCATAATCAAATCATGAGCTTTCTCTTTACTATATGAAGAAATCTCTTCAAGTAAAGAAATTTGTTCTTTCTTTATTTCCTCCACTTTCGCTTCTTTTTCTTGAATTTCTTTTTGTCTTTGAATTATCTTTTCTTCTCTCTCATCTAAAGTCGCTTCTCGTCTTTGACAAATCTCATCTCTCTTATCAAGACTAGATTCTCTTTGTAATAGTTTATTTTCACTATCTTTAAGTTCTTCTTTTTTCTCTTTAATATCTTTATCTACTTCAAGCTTTAACTGATAAGACTTCTCTTTCGCTTCCATAACTGCATCCCTTTTTATCTTATCAGCATTTTTCTCTGCTTCATTTAACATTTTATTTATCTTTTTAGAAGTTGTATCTTCTCTTATATAAGCCACTAAAAAGGTTAATCCAAATCCACAAAAAAGTCCAAAAATTATAAGTAAAATGGAGAATAAAAATTGTTCCATATTATACCTCCATTAGAATATATTTTAAATAAAAATCTAAACTATAATCTAACTCTATTGTAAGTTTTAATTCCCATCTTGTCAAGAAAAGATAAATAGAGGTAATACAAGTATCTTATTTATATTTCTCTTTTTTTATAAAATCTTATTAATGGGAGACAGTGAGGCTTATGATTAAGGTAAATATTGAAGAGTTATTAAAACAAAATAAGAGAAGTAAATATTGGTTATGTCAAAGAATGAATATAACCTCAAGAAATCTAAATAGAATTATAAGAGGAGAAACAACTTCAATTAGTTTTAAATATATTGAAGAGATGTGTCTATTATTAAATTGCACACCAGGAGAGTTATTTACTTTAAAAACTAGTGAAGAAGAAATAAGTTTACAAACATTATAAAAGGAAGCTTTAAACTTCCTATTTTTCTTTTTTATCTAGACTAATTCCATAAAAATCTCTTATTTTCTCTTCTATTTCCTTAGCTAAATCTTTCTTATCTTTAAGCAATAACTTAACATTCTCCTTACCTTGTCCAAGTTTTTCTCCATTATATGAGTACCATGACCCAGTCTTCTCAACAACAGAAGCTTCTACACCTAAATCAACAAGTTCTCCTTCAAAAGATATACCTTCACCATACATAATATCAACAACTGCCGTTTTAAATGGAGGAGCTACTTTATTTTTAACAACTTTAACAGTAGTTTTATTACCAACTACTTTATCTCCAATCTTTAATTGTTCATTACGTCTAATATCAAGTCTAATAGTAGAATAGAACTTTAAAGCTCTACCACCAGGAGTAGTCTCAGGATTACCAAACATAACCCCTACTTTCTCTCTTAATTGGTTAATAAAAATAGCAATAGTATTAGTTTTATTAATAGTACCACTTAACTTACGTAAAGCCTGTGACATAAGTCTAGCTTGTAATCCCACATGAGAATCCCCCATTTCTCCATCAATTTCTGCTTGTGGAACAAGTGCAGCAACTGAATCTATTACCACAATATTGACCGCTTCACTTCTAACTAAAGCTTCACAAATTTCAAGTGCCTGTTCTCCAGTATCAGGTTGTGATAAAATAAGTTCATTAGTATTAACCCCAAGTCTTTTCGCATAAACAGGATCAAGAGCATGTTCAGCATCAATAAAAGCCGCTCTACCTCCCGTTTTTTGCACTTCAGCAATCGCTTGTAAAGCAAAAGTTGTTTTACCACTAGATTCAGGTCCATATATTTCAATAATACGTCCTTTAGGATATCCACCAATACCTAAGGCAATATCAAGACTTAAACACCCACTAGATACCACATCCATTTTCATATGTGGATTATCCCCAAGTCTCATAACTGCCCCTTTACCAAACTGTTTCTCTATATCAGCTAAAACACTTTCTAAATTTTTATCCTTATTCACTGTTGATTTACTCATAAACATCCTCCCAAAAATTAATTACAATTCTATTTTATATAGTAAAAATTAAATTGTCAAGAGTTTTTTTCGAACAAAAGTTTGTTAATTTTAAAAATTTAAAGATTATCTCTCTAAAATTAAGAAAATTCACTTAATATATCTATAGAAAAATATAAATTATAAGTAAAAAAAAGAAGAAATTTAATTTTCCTCTTTTCTCTCTAAAATAAACTTCTTATTCAAATTAAAGTACTCAATCATAGAAACAACAGACATAATAGTAGCAAAATAAATTAAAAAGTCTGCTACCCTAATATTCCAAATTTCAAATGGAAGATTATAGAAAAATACCAAAGCCACACCAACCATCATTGAAGCTGTTTTAATCTTCCCAGACTTAATAGCAGCTACTACTTTACCTTTACTAGAAGCTTGCATTTTAATAGCATCAACAATAGTATCTCTAAATATAATAATTACGGGTATCGCTACAGGAATAAACCCTTTATAAGCTAATATAATTAAAGCACTATTTACTAAAGCCTTATCAGCTATAGCATCTAACATCTTACCCAAATCAGTAACTTGATTATTTTTTCTAGCTAAATATCCATCTAAGAAATCAGTCAAACTAGCAATAATAAAGATAATACCCGCTATTATATATTCAAGTCTAACATATATTCCCATAACTTCATATTGTGGAAAACTAAATCCTACAAGATAAAATGGAAATATCAAAATAATAATCATTACTATAGTTAAAATAATTCTAAAAAAAGTTAATTTAGTAGGTGTATTCATAAACTTCTATTCCTTTCAATTCACTACTTATAAGAGGCTCTTTATTAATAGTTTTAATAACTAATATTGCTAGTATTATAATTAAAATAAAAAAAGTAATTATTAAAACAATTGGCCATTTCTTAATTTTCTTTTTATATTCTTTAGTATAAGGAGATTGTATCTTCTTTTCCTCTTTAAGTTTCTCTTCCTCTTCCTTTTTCTTTTTCGCTTCCATTATATCACTAAGAGAAATTTTCGAAGTATGTTCAAATAAAAAATCATTAAATTCTTCCTGTACTTTTAAGGGATCTAGTCCTAAATACTTAGCATATTCTTTAATTAAATCTTTTAAATAATATATATCTTTAAAAGCTCTAATATTACCATCTTCAATATTCTCAAGTAAAGCTTCATCCACATTTAAATCACTAGCTGCTTCATCCAAACTAACACCATTTTCCCGCCTTACATCTTGAAGATACTCGCCTAATTCTTTCATAGACACCACTATCTCCTATCTATTATTACATAATTAATATTTAATAAGCCATATTCTGTACCTATTTCTAGGTGACAAGTATTTATCTGCTATTTCTAGCCTTTAAGAAAATTCATTTCCCTTCTTAAAGCTCCCCTACCATAATTTGGGTTTCTCACTCGTGGGGTTTACCGCGTTTCACTACTTAGTTTCCCAAGCACTCGTCTCTGTGGCACTTTATAAAGTTTTACCATAGAATTCCTTAGGTAAAATCTTCGCCGTTAGTGTAATAACACTACCTTCAAGTTATTTTTTCCTCGAAGCACGAACACTACAATCATCTCAGACTGTGTGAGTATGGACTTTCCTCTAGGAATTAATCCCAGCACTTGTCTAAAATATTAATCATCATCTCTTCTACCATAGACATCTTTTTCAAGTTGACTAAGTCTTCTTAAAATATCTAAATTACTAATTTCCATTGTATCAGTATTCTTAACAATCTCTGCATTCATCTTCGCATTTCTCAAATCTTGTTTCAAAGTCATTATTTCTCTCAACAACTCTGCCTTCTCTTTTTCTAAGCTATCAATAATTGCAAAAAACTGTTCATAATCACTAATTATAACATCAAGAAATTGATCAACCTCTTTAAGTCGATATCCTCTTGTATCAATTTTAAAGTCTTTTTCTAAAATTTCTTGCGGAGTTAATGTAATTTTATTCTGATACATCTAAA
>CAMMTE010000070.1:0-6697 GCA_946499755.1 uncultured Mycoplasmatota bacterium | reverse complement strand
AACTGTGCACTTTTAACTTTACCGTTTTTATTACTTTTTATATTACCATTTACAATATTCTCTTTTTGATTTAATTATCTTCTTATCTTAGAGTTAAATCACTTTCTTTAAAGTATTTAATTAAGAAAGAAGTATACTGGATATAGTGAAGAATTTTTAGGTATAAATAGAGAAATAATAAAATTATTGAAGAAAATATTTTCTGTAGATGAAGTTATTAATATTATAAGTTTATTTAAAGAAAAAATTGAAAGTTTAAAATAGATAGTTGATAATAGCATACAAAGTGTGTTAATATATAGTTAACAAATGAGATGTAAAGAGAGTTAAAATTTGCAATTAATTTGTGTTAAAGATTTCTGGGCGAGAAGTCTTTTTCTTTTCATTATTTTGTTGTTGGTATATAATATAAGTAACAGAGTTATTAAATATTTATATTTTATATTAGAGGTGATGTTTTTGAAAAAGTTAAATGAATTATATGATATTAATGATGATAGATTAATTAGTGGAATTAAAATAAATTCTAAAGAAGTAGAACCTGGGGATATTTTTGTATGTACAATGGGGGTTACTGCTGATCGTCACAATTTTATAGATGAAGCGATTAAGAATGGTGCAACTGCTGTTGTTGTTAGTCGTGATGTTGGTAAGAAGTCTGTACCTATTATAAGAGTAGATGATACTAATTTAGAACTTAGAAAACTTTGTGCTAAGTTCTATGATTATCCATATGATAAAGCTTTTATGATAGGGGTTACTGGTACTAATGGTAAGACTACTGTAGCAGAGATTATTTATCAGTTATTAGGAGATGCTTGCGCTTATATAGGTACTAATGGAAGAAAGTATAAAGATAAACATTTTAGTATAAGAAATACTACTCCTGATGTAGATAGACTTTATAAATATTTTAAAGAATTTATTGATAATGGTTGTGATACTATTTGTATGGAAGCAAGTAGTGAAGCTTTTTATAGACATAGACTTGATGATATTAATTATGATATAGGTATTGTTACTAATATTACTGAAGACCATTTAAATATACATAAGACAATAGAAAACTATGTAGAGTGTAAATGTCAGTTAGTTAGACAGGTTAAAGATGATGGTTATTCTATATTAAATAGTAGTGATAAATACTTTGATAAATTTAAAAAAGAGGCACATGGTAATATTGTTAGTTATGGTTATAAAGATAGTGATACTTTAAAGATAGATAATTATACTTTGAAAAGAGATAAGACTATTATTAATTTTAAATATAATAATAAAACTTATGAAGTTATATCTCCATTACTTGGTAGCTTTAATGTTGATAATTTAGCAGCGGCTATACTTTGTGTTCTTTGTAAAGGTATTAGTTTTGATGAGATAACTAAAAGAGTTTTAAATATTAAACAAATAGAAGGTAGAATGGAGATAATGCCTTTTACTAATAAGTATACAGTAATACTTGATTATGCTCATACTACTGATGCTTTAGATAATATATTAACATTTCTAAATATGGTTAAAGAATCTAGAATAATTACTGTTACTGGTAGTGCAGGAGGAAGAGAAAGATCTAAAAGACCTAGTATGGGTAAAATAGTATTAGAAAAGTCAGATTATGTAATATTTACAATGGATGATCCGAGATTCGAAGATCCTAAGCAAATTATAGATGATTTAATAGGAGATTCTAAAAATACTAATTATGAGAGAATTATAGATAGAAAAGAAGCGATATATAAAGCTTTAGATATAGCAGAAGATAAAGATATTATTTTAATTGCAGGTAAAGGTAGAGATGATTATATGGCTGTTGATGATAAGTATCTTCCTTACTGTGATTATGATGTAATTAAGAGTTATTATGAACAGTAGTTTACACTTTAATTTTTGTCAAATGGTTGTTTTATAAGTGTCTATATGTTAATATAGAATTGAAAATATATGGAGTGATGCTTATGAAAAGAACCATTTATATTATTAATGCAATTTTATTTATGGGATGTTGTTTACTTGTAAGTACAACCACTCCCAGTGTAAAAGATATTGATGTAAATAATAAAATTACTTATGTAAATAGTGACGCAATAAAAAAAGAAGAGGTTATTGAAGTAGCACCTGTTGAAGTTGCTCCTGAAGTAGTAGAAGAACCTGTAGTAGAAGAGGTAGAAGAAGTTAAAGAAGAGCCTAAAGAAGAAGTAATTATAGGTAAAGATGAAGTTGTTGATGAAGAAAAATTACCTACACCACCTAAAGAAGAAGTATATATTCCTCCTATTACAGTTGGTTCTACTTTTAATGGTACTATGAGTGGTTATGGCTCAGATGTAGAAGGATCTGGTTATACTTATTCTGGTTATTATATTAGAGATACTATTTATTATAATGATTCAACTTATGGTGAGCTTAGAATATTAGCAGGGGATAGTTCTATACCTATGGGTACTGTTATTGAAGTTAGTAATAGTAATGCTGGTAATTTTACAGGAATAGTTTTAGATACAGGTAGAAATATTGGCTTTGGCAGAGTATATGATTTTGATTTATTGTTTAAGACTAGTAGAGAAGCGATTAATTATGGTGTTAGTCGTAATGCTACTTTTAAAATATTAAGGGTGGGTTATTAATGGAGCATTTAATTACTTTGATTGCATCTGATGGTTCTATAAAGACTAGTAATGATGAGAATATATCTATAGAAGAAAGAGATACTGATGAGAATAAAGGTCATGATAAGTTATTTAATTCTGATATTTATTCTAGTGAATGGTGGAGTTTACATGGTGTTTCTTTAAAGAAAGATGAAACTTTTACAGCTTCTATTGATAAAATTGTTTCATTAACTAATATAATTGCTATACTTGATATTAGTTATCAAGATAATGATGGTGTTTGTTATAATGCTATTCAAATAATAAGTCCTGATATATCTAAAGTAACTGATTTACAAAAAGTTAGTTTATCTAGTATTAGTAAAGAGATAGATAAAGATAATTTAGAGTTTAGTATTATTGATTGTATTAGAGATTATGAAAGTTATGATATTGTTAGTTTTAATACGATTGATGAATATTTTGAGGCATTAGGTATTAATTTGTCTAGTAAAATGCATAAATAAAATAGACAATAATCAAAGAAAGAATGTTAATATAAAGTAGAAAGAATGCTCAACGCGAATATTTGGAATATGTTTCAATTTGGTTAAACATAAAACTACCTTCTTCTAGTGTTGGTATTAAATCAACACTAAATCTAAAATAAAATGTTACTATAATATCTGGAGATTGAACTAGGTTAAGAAACTTAGTTCTTTTTTACGTCAAATCTTTCTCTTTTACTTTAATCATTTCCTTATTTATATTAAAATAGAGATTGTAGAAAAGAGTGATTATATGAATGAAGTAATTATTGAAGAAATTAGTAAAGACTTAGATATTAGTAAAAAACAAGTAATGACTGTTTTAAAACTATTAGAGGAAGGAAATACTATTCCTTTTATTGCAAGATATCGTAAAGAAGCGACTGGAGCTTTAAATGAAGAAGTTATTAAATCTATTGATGATGTATATCAGTATCAAGTTAATTTAATGAAAAGAAAAGAAGATGTTATTAGATTAATTGATGAGAAAGGATTACTTACTGATGAGTTAAAAGATTCTATTATGAAGTGTACTAAGCTTGTGGAAGTAGATGATTTATACCGTCCTTATAAAGAGAAGAAAAAGACTAAAGCAACGGATGCTATTAATAATGGATTAGAGCCTCTTGCCAAGATTATTATGTCATGTCCAGTTAAAGGAGATATTAATACTATTGCCTCTAAGTACCTTAATGATAAAGTTAAGACTGTGGAAGATGCTATTACTGGGGCTAAATATATTATCGCTGAATGGATAAGTGACAATGCTTATTATCGTAAATGGATTAGAAGTTATATCTTTAGGGAAGGGGTAATTGTTAGTAAGTTAAAGAAAAATGCAGAAGATGAAAATAAGACTTATAGTAACTATTATGAGTTTAGTGAAACAGTTAAACATATTAAACCCCATCGAATTTTAGCAATTAATAGAGGGGAAAAAGAAGGTGTGCTTTCTGTTAAACTAGATTATGATGTAGAGAAAATAGTTAAGTACTTAGAGACTAAAGTTATTAAAAATAAAGAGTCATTTTGTTATGAAATAATTCTTGAGGCTATTAACGATAGTCTTAAACGTTTAATACTTCCTAGTGTAGATAGAGAGGTTAGAGCTGAACTTAAAGAAAAGGGAGAAGAACGTGCTATTGAAAATTTTTCATTTAATGTAGAGAAATTATTACTTACACCACCTTTAAAAGATAAAACTGTATTAGGTTATGATCCTGCTTTTAGAACAGGATGTAAACTTGCTGTTTTAGATAAAACAGGAAAAGTCTTAGATATTGATGTAATTTATCCAACTGAACCACACAATGATATAGAAGGCTCTAAGAAAAAGTTACTTGAACTTATTGATAAATATAATATCGATGTAATCGCTATTGGTAATGGTACTGCTTCTCGTGAAAGTGAAGCTTTTGTAGCAGAGGCAATTAAAGATGCTAAAAGAGATGTTTCCTATATAATTGTAAGTGAAGCAGGGGCATCAGTATATTCTGCAAGTAAGCTTGCAATAGAAGAGTTTCCACAATTAACTGTGGAAAAAAGAAGTGCTGTTAGTATTGGAAGAAGGGTACAAGATGCTTTATCGGAACTTGTTAAAATAGATCCTAAAAGTATAGGTGTTGGTCTTTATCAACATGATGTACCTGTTAAGAAGTTAGATGAATCTTTAAACTTTGTTGTTAGTAAAGCAGTTAATGGTGTTGGTGTTAATATTAATACAGCTAGCCCATCTTTACTAAAATATGTATCAGGACTTAATAAAAAAGTAATAGATAATATTATTTCTTTTAGAGAGAGTCATGGCAAATTTAAAAATAGAGATGAGATTCATGATGTAAAGGGGGTTACTGATAAAGTTTATGAACAGTCAGTAGGATTCCTTAGAATACTTGATGGAGATAATCCCTTAGATAAGACTTCAATTCATCCTGAAAGTTATGATAAAACTCTTAAACTCCTTAATTATTTAGGATTTAGTGTTAATGATTTAGGTAGTAGTGAACTTATTAATAAACTTAATGATTTAGATGTAGAGAGTCTTAGTAAGACAATCGATATTGATAAATATACTTTAACTGATATTATAGAGTCTTTAGAAAAGCCTATGAGAGATTTAAGAGATGATTATCCACAACCAATTTTAAGAAGTGATATCTTACATCTAGAAGATTTAAAAATAGGTGATAAACTACAAGGAACAGTACGTAATGTAGTCGACTTTGGTCTATTTATAGATATAGGTTTAAAGAATGATGGGCTTGCTCATATATCAAAACTAACTCATCAATATATTAAAAATCCTAGTGATTTATTTAGTGTTGGGGATATAGTTGATTGTTATGTAGAAGCAATAGATTTAGATAAGAAGAAAGTTAGTTTAACTTTGTTGAAAGATAGTATTTAATTACTATCTTTTTTGTGACTTTCTAAGTTTTTACAAGTAGTTTTTGTAAATTTCTTAAAAAAGTTGTGATTTTGCCCGAAATTGTAGTTTACTCCACGACTTAAAACACCAAAAGTGATTATTTTTTTAAAATTTGGTGTTGAAAAGTTGATATATTTTAAATAAAATGCTAAACTAATTTTGGGTTGAGTTATTCATGCATAATGCATAAATAATTCTAATTAATTTAGTGGAACAGGCAGTTAAACAAGCATAGTAATGTTTACCTTCCTGTTTTTTCTTTTGATAATAAACATAAATTGGATTTTCTTTATCACATCTAGCTGATATAGTTACAATGTTTCGACTGCAATTAAATAATATTTTTCTGGCATATCTATTTCCACGTTTAGAAATAGGCCCATGATAGTTTATACTTTTTCCAGATTGAACTATTGTAGGATCTAATCCACAACTTGCATTGATTTGCTTAACATTATTAAAACGAGTAATATCTTTTAATTCGGCAATAATTAATGTTGCAGATAAATCTCCAATACCAAATATAGATGCAATATTATTAAAATTTTTAGTTTGTTTAGCAAGTTCAATCATTTGACTTTTAATATTTTCTTTTTGTTTAGTTAACTCAATAATTATTTCTACTAATTGTTTTAGATTATCAACATCCTTAGAATTTTCATTAACTCCAGGATATGAGTTTTGTGCATACTCCTTTATAGCATTAGCTTTTCTTTTGTAATAATTAAGATGTCTATTATTAGTATTAGCCATATTATAAGCGAGTGCATCAACACGTTTATTTTTAATAATATAAGCATGAGGGAATTCTTTTATAAAGTTTAAAGCGGTTATTTCATATATACTTCCATTTTTAAAGCATAGTTCATATTCTGGAAAGCATAAATGTAATAATTCTTTATAACGATTTTTATGTCTAGTTAGTCCCTCATCTAAATGATGATATTGTCTAGATAATTCATTTAGATTAGTATAAATTTCATCTTCAGTATAATTTCTATCTGGAATACTACCTTTCCAAAATAAATTAGTCAATTTAATGCAGTCTTGTTTATCAGTTTTAGTTTTTCTGATAGTATTAGTAATTTCTTTACCAATAAGAGGATTAAAGACAATAACATGATAATTATTTT
>CAMMTE010000069.1:0-6700 GCA_946499755.1 uncultured Mycoplasmatota bacterium | reverse complement strand
ATCGATTATTTTGTCATTTGGATTTTCTTAAATCCCCACTATTTGACAAAGAACCTCTTTTTTAATATTCTAATATATTTATCTCCATATTTTTTAGTTTTAATTTCTTCATAATAAGAATTATAATTTAACTTATCTAAACTATCACTTTCTAAAACAACTATTCCTAAAGTATTTAACATATTTAAAGCACTTATTTTATCTAAAGATCTCTTTATATAATCAGTTTTATATGGAGGATCCAAAAAGATAATATCAAACTTTTTAGGATAAAGTTTTTCTAAAGCTTTTAAATAATCCATTGTAAGAACAGTAGTATTTAAATTATTATCTAATATACTCAAATTACTTTTTATAGTTTTACTAGCCATATATTCTCTATCTACAAATATAACTTCACACGCACCCATACTTAAAGCTTCAATACCAAGATTACCACTACCTGCAAATAAATCAAGACAAACACTATCTTTAACTTTATTTTGAATACTTGCAAATAATGACTCTTTAACTCTATCCATAGTTGGTCTAGTACCTTTTAAAGTATAACCCTTTAATACTCTTCCTTTATATTTACCACTAATTATTTTCATAATGAACTCCTAAGATTTAAAAATATTTTATTTAATTCTAATATTAACATATTAAATTCATTTTCTAAAGTTTTATATTTCTTAAACTTTTCATTATTATAAATAGATAATCTAATACTATCAGAATTATTTTTATGATAAAGTTCTATTAGTTTAATAAGTTCTTTATCACTATAAATATCATCAAGTGCTTTATCTATTTCATATTTTATCATAGAATTATTAAGATCAAGAAGTAATTCTTGGTAGATAACTTCCCATTTCATAAACAACACCCACAAATAATATATCATATTTTTCTTTAATTTTACTATAATAAGTTTTATAATATAAAAACAAGAGGGATATTATGAGAAAAATAGAATTAACTAAAGAAGAACAAAAATTATTAGATTATTTATTAATTTTAAATCAACAAGCAGAACAAGAGTTTTTTATAAATAAAAACATAGATAATTTTGAAATGCTTAATGATTTGCTTGAGGAAAAATTAGACACAATAGATGAAGATCTTGCTTATAGAATGTTGAATGTTTTATATAAAGATAGAATACAAGAAAAAGCCCCAAGCACAGAAATAAAAATTTTAAATGGCATAGATGTAGATTTACCTAAAGAAAGATTAGGAATATTATTACTCTCTATCGCTCTTTGTGATGAAGATTTTTTTGAATACACTAAGACGCTTGCTACTTTAGGATTTAATAATTACAAAAACACTAACATGTTAAATGGATATTTACCAGGTTATTCATTGATGAATTATTACTTTATTTTAGATACTGCTGAAAACTTTATAGGTAAAATTAGTGATGATAATACTATTACTAAAGAATTAAAAGAAGATATTATAAATAAATTTTTATTTCTATATAAAGATTTATATGATGAATTGAAAACTAAAAAGATTAATCAAACTACTTGTTCTATCCTTGCTAATAGATATAATGCATTAAAAAAATTATATCCAAATATTACTGATGACCTTAAAGATTATTTAAGTATAACTCCTTTCTGTCAAGAAGCGATCACACTATTAAAAATAAATGATGATGGCATAAGTGATTGGAGTATCCTAATTATAGGAAAACATTATCTTGATAACTTATTAGAACCATTAACAGAACAAGGAACTAATAACTTAGAGGAGAAATATCATAGTATTGAAAGAAATATAAACTTAGATAATCATATGGAAGCTTTAAATTATATTTATGACAGTATAACTGATAAACAAGAAAATTTTGATAAAAAAAAGAAATTAGAAAAATCATCTCATAATATCTAAAAATGATTGTACTAATTTCATTGTATTAGAAATATTCTCTATTTTATCAACAGGTCTAAGTTTATATCTTTCTTTCATTTCTTCTTCTAAAGAAGAAAGTGATAAAGGAGTTCTATTTAAATATTTATACCAATAAGAGTTTTCCCTTAAATATCTATATAAATTAGGGTTACTCTTTATTTTAATTTGTGTTTCTACTTGCATTAATCCTCATAATACCTATTAATAGGTCTTTCATTATAATTAGGAACATTTTCATTATCATGTTTAGGAATAATTTCTTCTACTAAATTAACTGCTTTCTGTAAGCTTGTTACTCCTTTTTGAATAGTATCAAGGTCCATATTTCTAAACATATTAACTACTTCATTAAAAGAAGTAGTTTTATTATTAGTAGTAGCTATATTACTATTAGTATCTAAATAACTATTAAACACATCACTATCTTCTCCATACAAATCATATGCTTCATATAATTTTTGAAAACTAATCTTACCATCAAATACAGCTTTAGCAAGATAAGGTTTATTTTTAATAAATTCTTTAAAACTCTCCTTAGACATAACATCACCTATTAAATAATATGTAGAAAAAAGAAAAAAAGACGACTTATTTCAAAAAGTCATCTATAGTCATTAATCTTTTATCTACATCTTCAAGTGATATTTGCTTTTTTTCTTTATCTTCATCATTCTTTTCTATAAAATCTTTATAAAGAAAAGCTTCACTAATACCTTTTTTATTAATACTACTTCCTGTAGAATAACGATCAACAATAGGTAATTCTGATACTTTTATAATATTAATTTCTCCATTCTTAAGACCAATATGTTCTCTATTATTAGAAATAAAGGCATTAATTACATTATATGGATTAGTCTTAACATCTCTAATAGTCATAACACCACGTCTTGCTCTACTAGTAATCTCAAACTCTGTTAATTTAACTCTTTTACCAGTACCTTTATCAGTAATAACAACTAAATAATTATTATCAAGATTATCAAAGTTAATAGTACTAACAACATTATCATCTTTTAGTTTAATAGATTTAACACCACTAGCTTTTATACCTACAATAGGAACTTCTTCCTTATTAAATAAAAGACCATATCCAAGTTTAGTTTCTATAAATATATTATCATAAGTATCTAACATGACACTAACTACTCTATCATCATCTTTTAATTTAATACAACAACTAGGCTTAGTAATTCTAGTTATCTTAAAGTCAGAAAGACTTGTTCTTTTAATCATACCATTCGCTGTAGATATAATAATATTTTTATTATTATCAAACTCTTTAACAGGTATAGCATTAATAACCTCTTCTCCTTCTCCTAAAGGAATTAAATTACTAATATGTTTACCTAACTCTTTCCATTTTAAATCATAAATAGTATGAACTGGAATATATAAGAAATTTCCTAAATTAGTAAAGACTAACAAAGTATCTAAAGTATTCATTTCAAATATACCTAATAAGTAGTCATTTTCTTTTAAAGTAGTACTTTCATCTTTACTAGCACTATAACTCTTTAAACTAGTTCTTTTAATATAACCATCACGACTAATAGTAACAATAACCTCTTCTTTAGGAATCATGACCGTTGTATCTATCTTAATATCAGTTATTTCATCTTTTATTTCTGTTAATCTAGGTAAGGCATATTCATTACGTACTTTACGTAATTCATCTTTCATAACTTTCTTTAAAACTTCAGCATTACCTAGTATTGCACTAAGTCCTTCTATTATTTTTCTTAAGGTAGCCATTCTACTTTCTAGTTCTACAACATCAGTATTAGTTAGGCGATATAGTTGTAATGTTACAATCGCTTCTGCTTGAGCCATAGAAAAGTCAAACTCTTTAACTAAATTTTCTTTAGCATCGGCTTTGTTTTTAGATGCTCTAATAACACGTATTACTTCATCAAGAATAGATAGACATTTAATAAGTCCTTCAACGATATGTAATTCACTTTTAGCATGATCTAAATCAAATTGACTACGACGGGTAATAACCTCTTTTTGATGATCTATAAAAGCATCAAGAGCACCTTTTAAACCAAGTAAACGAGGACGTTTCTTGACAATGGCAATCATATTAAAGTTATAACTAATTTGTAAATCAGTATTTTTTAATAGATAATTAACAATTAACTCTTTATTAGCATTAGTAAGATTTTTCTTTAAATCAATAACAATTCTAACATCTTCTGCAGACTCATCTCTAACTTCAACAATACCATCTATTTTTTTATCAAGACGAATATCATCTATCTTCTTAACAAGTAAAGCTTTATTAACTTCAAAAGGTATCTCTGTAATTACTAAAGAGTTTCCTTCAAAAGCATACTTACTTCTAATAATTACTCTACCCTTACCTGTTTCATAAGCATCTTTAATTCCTTTAATACCTTCAACAATACCACCAGTTGGAAAGTCTGGTCCTTTAACATATTTCATTAGGGTATCTAAAGAACAATTAGGATTATCAATTCTATGAATGGTAGCATCTATTACTTCTCCTAAGTTATGAGGCGGAATATTAGTAGCATATCCTGCTGATATACCCATGGCACCATATACTAATAAAGCAGGAAATCTTGCAGGAAGTACAGTAGGTTCAAGGGTTGTATCATCAAAGTTAGGAGCCATTTCTACGGTATCTTTATTAATATCACGTAACATTTCATTAGCAATTTTAGAAAGCCTTGCTTCTGTATAACGATAGGCAGCGGGACTATCTCCATCGATAGAACCATTATTACCATGCATATCAATATAAGGAAGTCTAGTCTTCCAAGATTGACTCATACGAACCATGGCATCATAAATAGATGAATCACCATGAGGATGGTAATTACCTATAACGTCTCCAACCGTCTTAGCACTTTTACGATATCCTTTATCATATGTATTTTTCTCTTTATACATAGAATAAAGAATTCTTCTTTGTACAGGTTTTAATCCATCTCTAGCATCAGGAATAGCACGCTCTTGAATGATGTATTTAGAGTAACTTCCAAAACGCTCTCCCATTATATCTTCAAGAGTATAATCCCAAATACGTTCTAATACTTCTTTAGTTTCAGATTTTTTAGCCATTACTCATCACTTCCTTACTTCTTTTACTAAAAGCAAACTTGTATAATTTTTTGCCCCATAAAAGTTTTCATCTACTTCGACAGATATAGGATAAAATCCTAAACTACAATGAAATTTCATAGAATTTCTATTAGTTATATCAACATGAGCATAAATATTCTCATTATAGGCATCGACTAGATAATTATAAAATAATTTCCCTAAATTATTATTTTGATATTTTTTATAAAGAGCAATTTGATTAATATACATGCCATCAAAAGATGTATCTTCTCTTAATTTATACATACAATAGCCATATATATTATCTTTATTTTTTAATAACAATACATTTGTACAATAATCAATTGCATCAGTACATTTAACTGTTTCATTCTCATCAAATATTTCCTTAATTATATTCTTTTCTTCTGTACTTAAATCAGATTTAATGTAATCAATTATCTCCATTTTATCAACTACTTTCCAATCTCTAGTTTTTTAATTCTTTCTTTAGTCTTCTCATAACTACCATCTTGATATCTTTCAAAAAAACAGCGATATACTTTTCTAGTTATTTCATCATTTTCATTATAAAATAACATCATCCATTTCTCTATAGCTTTATCAATCGTTTCCTTCTTTATATCATCATAATCTAAATCAATGTAAATTGTCTTTATAATATCAAAACGTTGCCAATCCTTATCAATTTGATAAGTTGTAGCACAAGCTAATAGTAAGTCAGTTTGATTTAATAGATCTCTTACTTCAGCAATAGTTAAGCCATCAATATTTTCAAAGGGAATTTTAATTAAATCAAAAATTTATCAAGATCTTTAATATAATCATTATAACTAACTAAAGAATGTGCTGCTCTTCCATCATTAATTTTCATAACAAAGAATTTATATGCTGGTATATCAAAGGTATTTTCTTTCATAAATTATCTCCCTAAATCTTATAATCATCTTCCAAAGTAAACTCAACATTTTCATCTATCCACTCTTTACGAGGAGCAACATCATCTCCCATAAGAACAGAGACACGTTTTTCTGCTAGTTGAGCATCTTCTATTTTAACTCTAATTAAAGTTCTTGTTCCTGGTTTCATAGTAGTCTCACATAACTGGTCAGCATTCATTTCACCAAGACCTTTATATCTTTGGATTTCACATTTCTTACCTTTAGACTTTTCTTTCATCTCTTCTACAGTATAAGCATATTCTATATTTTTACCACTTTGAATTTTAAATAGTGGTGGTAATGCTACATAAAGTCTTCCATCTTCTATTAATGGTTTCATATAACGATAGAAGAACGTTAATAATAGACATTGGATATGTCCACCATCTTCATCAGCATCACTCATGATTATTACTTTATTATATTCACAATCATTTATATCAAAGTTAGCCCCATACCCTGCTCCTATTGTATAAATCATGGTATTAATCTCTTCATTCTTTAAGATATCTTCTACTTTAGCTTTTTCAGTATTTAAAACTTTACCACGTAAAGGAAGTATCGCTTGATATTTTCTATCCCTTCCTTGTTTAGCAGAACCACCTGCAGAGTCACCCTCTACTAAGAATAATTCTTTTTTAGTCTTATCTTTAGATTGAGCTGGAGTTAGTTTCCCAGATAAGGCTCTTTCTTTTGGATTTTTACTTTTACCCTTACGTGCCTCTTCTCTTGCCTTACGAGCTGCTTCTCTTGCTACTTTACTC
>CAMMTE010000068.1:0-6769 GCA_946499755.1 uncultured Mycoplasmatota bacterium | reverse complement strand
TAGTAGAACCATTAGTAACAATAATCCAAGGCTCACTAACATCAACTCTTTTACTGATAACAATATTAGCTTTATAAGAATTATCAGTAAGTAGAATATCAAAAAAGGTTGTTTATTTATAGTTTAAGAGACAAAATGATTTAGATAAACTCTAGGTCATTTTTATATCGTTTTAAAAACTGTCCGGTTATGAGATGTGATTTCTTAAAATAAAAAAGTGAGAAAAATATGTTTTTTTTCTCACTTTTTATAATACTTCTTCATCAGTTGTATTTTCTTCTATTTTTGTTTTTTCTTTCTTTTCTTCATTATAATGAATTCCTCTAATTTTAGCATAAACATCTAAATCATCATCTACATCAATAATTCTATATATTTCATCAAAAGAAGTAGAACCATCTAAAACTTTTAATAATCCATCTTGTAACATAGTAATAACATCTGATGTATATACTAATTTATTTAAATCATCTTTTTCTAGTCCTTCTTCATTTAAGGCATTTCTAATCTCATCATTAATTTCTAGTACTTCTTGAATCGCAATACGTCCATGATAACCATTATTACATTTATCACAACCTTTTGGATTAGGATTGTAAATATAATCTACATCTTTATCTAAGGCCATTTTAAATACTTTTTTCTGATATGGGGTAGTCTCTTCTTTAATATGACAATGTGGACATACCATCTTTGCTAATTTCTGAGAAATAATACCTGATAAAGCGCTTGATAATAAATACCTTTCTACATTCATATCAAGTAATCTTTCAATAGTACTTAAAGAGTTATTAGTATGGATTGTAGATAGTACTAAGTGACCTGTAATAGATGCTCTAACTGCTATTTTAGCAGTTTCACTATCACGAATCTCTCCTATTAAAATAACATTAGGGTCTTGTCTTAAAATAGATCTTAAAACAGTTGCAAAATCAAGTCCTATTTCACTATTTACTTGAACTTGATTTAGTCCTTCAAGATTCATTTCTATTGGATCTTCTACAGTAATAATATTAGTTTCTTTCTTATTTAAAACTTGTAAAATAGAGTAAACAGTAGTACTTTTACCAGAACCAGTCGCACCAGTTATTAGAATAATACCATTAGGTTCGGCAATCATTTTCTTTAATTTCTTAAAATTATCATCATTAAAGCCAAGTGATTCTATACCTTCAAGACTTCTTGTATAATCAAGAATACGAATAACACATTTTTCTCCTTCATTAGTAGGTAGAGTAGAAACACGAGTTTCTAAGTTAATACCTTTTATAGTTCCTTTAATAGAACCATCTTGAGGAAGTCTACTTTCAGTAATATTCATATTTGCAATTAATTTAATTCTCGTAATTAAGTTTCTTTCATATATCTTAGGTATTTCTGTATAATCTTGTAAGTCTCCATCAACTCTAATTCTTACCATTAAAGAATTTTCTCTTGGATCAAAATGTATATCACTAGCACCTGCAATAGATGCATTGGCTATAATATCATCAACTACATTAACTATAGGTGTTTTGGTTAAATCATAAGTTACCAAAATATCAACCCCTTTACTTTATCCTTTTTATTTACTATAATAATTATATAGTAAGAATAGCCAAATTACAAGGGGTGTAATTAATGTTAAAGACAAAAATAGTAAACAAAAAAGGATTTATGTTAGTAGAAACTTTAATAGTTAGTGTTTTTATTCTGGCCATTTTTTCTTTACTTTATACTAATATTATTCCTTTAATTGGAGAATATGAAAGATTAAAGAATTATGATACAGTAGAAGCGACATATATTGCTTATTGGGGAAGAGAAATAGCTTTAAAAGGAATACCTACTTCTATTTATAATGAAGTTAAAACAACAGGATTTAAAGATATTAGTGACTGTTCTTTATATACAGAAAATAATGGTATTTATGAATGCAGTGCTTATAAAACAGTAAATAGTGTAGATAAGATTTATTTAACTACTTATGATATTACTAAATTAAAAGAAGAAGTTGATAATAATAATGCTTATAAAAGAGACTTTAGTGAGTATATAAGTTATTTACCTACTTATAGTAAAAATACTTTTAGAACACCAGATAATGGATATTATAGAGTAATAGTAGAGTATGTGTCTAATGGAGTCCATAAATATGGAAATATGGAAGCTAGAAAGGAAAACGGTGGTGATTAGATGAAAAGATTAAATAATAAAGGAATGACCGCTGTTGAATTACTTGTTTGTTTTATAATTGTTTCAACTATTGTTGTTAGTATGTTTAATCTTATTATGAACTATCGTAATAGAGAACAGATAGAAGAGATAAATAATGAAGTTACAAATTATATTAATAATTTACAAAAAGATATCCAAGATGATTTAATTAAAGGCCATTTAGTAAGTGTAGATAACATATCAGAAGATTCATACAGTGCTACTTTTTCTTTTGATACTCCAGAATCTTATCAATCTAGCATTAATATAAATCCTACTAATGGAGTAATAAGTTATGGAAGAGTTGGTAATGTTATTGATTATAAAATACCTGCTATTGCAGATTTAAATTTAAGTAGTGATTCTAAAATAGAATATGTCACTTCTAGTACAGTTAATTATTTAAAAATAACTATTACTTTAACTCATCCTAACTTTGATAACGAAGAGTATACTTTTACTATTACTTGTCCTATAAATTATGTATCTTAAAATAATAAGTAAAGTATAAGAGCAAGAGATGTTTCAATAATTCTTCCTATAAAGAAGTATTTATAACTTAAATCTTGTTCTTTTATATTGTTTATAACTTGTAAGTGAACAGATAAACTTCCAAAAGTAATAAATGATAAAACTATTAGACCTTGTAAATCTTTACTAATATTTAAAATATTTACCATACTAACACCACTAGTTAAATCTAAAATACCGGTAATAATAACACTATAGAAATCATTTAAATTAATTATAGAAGTAATTAATTTACTAAAAAACATAAAGAAAGTAATAGAACCTAACATAAATAATAACAATTTAATAGCATCATTAATAGCATTAGGTAAGGCTTCCATAAAGTTTAGAGACTTATTATTTATATTATAATTACTACTTATAATTTCTTTAGGTCTTAGAATAATACCTAATATAATATTAGAAATAATATTTATAATTAATATTTTATAAGCTAGAGAGGTACTATTTAAAACAATACCACAAGTACCTAAAATAAATAAAGGATTACCAAAATGAGTAAATGTTAATAAATAATTAGCAGTTTTCTTAGTTATAAGACCTTTTTTATAACAATCACTAATATATTTAGAACCACTAGGAAAACCAGAGATAATACTTATAACAATAATAAAACTACTAATACCTTCTAGATGGAATAATCTTTTGATTAAAAAATTTAGTTTCCTACTTATTTTATCGGCTAGACCTAAATTAAGAAGTAGAGATGCTAAAACAAAAAAAGGAAAAATAGATGGAAATAACTTGGTTTTAAAGATATTTATACTAGTAATTCCACTTTCTATAATTAATTTAGGATTTATAATTATTCCTAAGTATAAAAACATAATAATAAGTACTGCTAATAATTCTTGATATTTTCTTTTCATAAAATTACCTTCTTTTGGTATAATGGTATAGTAAAGGAATGATGATATGTTTAATAAAGTTTATTTAAAAATAAAAGGATTTATGAAAGAATACTATAAAACAATTATATTTTTAATTATTTGTTACTTTGTCTTTACTTTTCCTCTACCTTATTATATTTATGCAGGAGGAGGCACTATTAATATTAATGATAGAGTACAAATAGATGGTTCTAATAATAGTAAAGGGACATTAAACTTTGCTTATGTAAAAGAATTAGAAGGTAATGTCGCTTCTTTTATTCTTGGAAATATAATTCCCTCTTATGATATAGAAAAAAAGGAAGATGTTGTATTATCAGAGAATGAATCTAGTGAAGATGTTATGTTTAGAAATAAAATATATTTAGAAAATGCTAATCAAACTGCTATTATGTTAGCATATACAAAAGCAGGTAAAGAAGTAAATGTTAAAGATGAACATTATTATGTTATTTATGTAGATGATAAGGAAGATGATGGTTTAAGAGTAGGGGATGAACTTGTCAAAGTAAATGGTAAAGATATTAAAAGTGTTAATGATTATACTAATGAGATTCAAAATTATAAAGTAGGAGATAAGATTAAAGTAACTGTTATTAGAAATGATAAGGAAAAAGAAGTTGTAGCAACTGTTAAAGAAGGAGAAGATTATAAAGTAACGGGTATATCTGTTAGTACTATTTATGATTATGATACTGATCCTAAAGTAGAATTAAATTTTAAGAGTAGTGAAGGTGGTCCTAGTGGTGGTTTAATGTTAACCCTTGCTATTTATGATAAATTAACTAAAGGAGATTTAACTCATGGTTTAACTATAGTTGGTACAGGGACTATAAGTAGTGATGGTACTGTTGGAGAAATTGGTGGTGTTAAGTATAAGTTAAATGGAGCTGTAAAAGCTAAGGCAGATATATTTTTAGTACCTAAAGGGGATAACTATAAGGAAGCTTTAAAAGAAAAAGAAAAACATGATTATGATATAGAAATTAAAGCGATAGGAACATTTGATGAAGCGGTAGAGTATTTAGAAAATCTATAATTTAAAAAAAGTTACGTAATGGATTTCTTAAAAACTGTCCATTAAAAGTCTTAAAAAATGTTCATTTTGGTATAATGAACATTTTTTAAAGTCATAACAAAAGAGATAAGTTATTTTGCTTATCTCTTTATTCTGTTGTAGCACCGTCAGGATTAGTATCAGTACCAGGAGGATTTTCTCCACCATCTGTTCCTCCATCACCAGTACCTCCAGAACTACCTCCTTGACTACTTCCAGATTCGCCACCAGATGGCTTACTAGGCGGTTGAGTTGTATCTACAGTATTATTTTCTGTAGTATCTTCTTTGGTATTGTCAGTAGGAGGAGTGTAACTTGGTTCATTTTCTGTTTCATTAGAACTGCTTCCTCCAGATAATGTTAACACAACACTTCCACTCATTAAATCTATTCTTTTATTAGCAGGTAAGCTTTGTGCTACTACATAACCACCAGTTCCTTTAAAAGTAACACTAATTCCATGAGCATTAGCATAACTTCTTGCAGCACTTTCACTATCACCTGTAAAATCAGGCAATAAATCATAAGTAAATGCTGTTTTATATGGACCAGTACCAGTTACTGTTTTTTCATAATCTTCATCATTAATAGAGAAAGAGAATTCTTTAATCATGTCAGGTTCTTTTTCTCCAAGATTTACTTTCATAGCATTTTTTATATCTTTAACACTTTCAGGATTAGGAATATAATCCCATAAAACCATTCTACTTCTTTCATCATAAATCATTTGACCTGTACCATCTAAATATAATTGTTCAATATTAATTAAATCAGCATCATCTTTTTGTAGAGCATTATTCATTATGTCTTTGGCAATGTCATAGAATGATAATATTTGTTGTTCTGTAAAGTTTGTATCTAAATTATTAGTAACAGTATTTAAAACATCCATAACTTGATTAATACTTTTCATATCTTTAACTTTATTTAATATACCTTGAATAACTAACTGTTGATTTAATCCTCTATCTAAATCTCCTCCAGTTAATTGTTTTCTGTTTCTTGCAAGGACTAAAGCTTGTTCACCATTTAAAGTTTGCACTCCTTCATTTATACAAACTTGTCCTTCACGATTAGAGTTATCTGTACATAAGTCTTGAGGTACATTGACTGTAATACCACCTAAAGTATCAACTAAACTAACTAAACCTTTAAAATTAATTTTAGCATAATAATCAATGGTAACATCAAAATAATTTTCAATAGTATCCATCATACAGTCAGTACCATAAGCAGCAGCATGAGTAATCTTATTTTCAGGATTACCACTCCAACAAGCGATAGGAACATAACTATCTCTTGGAATACTTAACATTGTAGCATTTAAAGTATTAGGATTAAAAGTAATTAAAATTAAACTATCTCCATTTGCTACTGTATTTTTTGAAAGTCCTTCTTCTGCAGAATCAACTCCCATTAGAAGAATAGTAAATGGTTCTGTTACAGATTTACCTGTAGATGATTTTCTATCATTAGCTTTTTTCATTTCTTTTTCTTTAGTTAAAATTATTTTTGTATCATCAGAAATATTTTCATAAGTTTCCATGCTTGCAAACATAGTAGGGTAATCAGTTGGAACAAATAAAGCATCAACTTCACCATCATATAAATCAGCCATACCAGAGAAATAATCATCATATTCTACTATTTCATTATTATTATCTAAATTATCTTCTTTGATGACTTCATTTGGAATTATATTACCTTCAGGAGAACTTTCATCAGATAGTATTCCAATCTTATTATCTTTTAAATCTTTAATATCATCTATTTCACTATCTGCTGTAACTATTAAACTACTAGAGTAGGTAACATAGTCTCTATTGATACTAGATAAAGTCCCATAAGCATACATTATAAGTCCACTAATAACACAGTTTATAATTAAATAAATAATTAATAAGAATGTTAAGAGTTTTGCTTTTTTTTCTTTATGTCGTCTTTTAGATCTTACTTTAAATATAATTAAAATATCAAAGATAACAAATACACCAATTATTATATATCTTATTACTTCTTCAACTGGTCCTAATAAAAGGATATTATAAATAGCAAAAAGATTACTTAATATAACAATAATACTTATAATAGCCAG
>CAMMTE010000067.1:0-6842 GCA_946499755.1 uncultured Mycoplasmatota bacterium | reverse complement strand
CTTTTACTACATCTTTTAATTTAGAATTTTTAAAAGTTAAAACACCACCTATTCCTAATAAAAATCCCATTTTAATATAAATATTAGCAGTTTCTAGACTACCACTAAAACAATGAATTATTCCCTTTACTTTATATTTTCTTAAAATATCTATAGTATCTTTAGTAGCATCTCTAGAATGTATCACAACAGGTAGATTAAAATGCTCAGCCATCTCTAATTGTTTCTCAAATAACCACTTTTGTTTATCGATATTATCTTTACCATAATGATAATCTAGACCAATCTCCCCAATACCAACTATTTTTTTCTCACTTAATAAATTCTTTAAGTAATCTAAATCTTTTAAAGTAATACTATTTGCATATTCTGGATGATAACCAATAGTAACATAAACTATATCATATTTATCTTTTAATAATAATGTTTCTTCTATTGTCTCTTTACTACATCCTGATACTACTATCTTATCAACCTTAGCCTTCTTATCTTCTTCTACAACTCTATCTATATCATCATAATCTTCTTTACTTAAATGACAATGTGTATCAATAAACATAAACTACCTCCTAAAAAAATTATAAATAAAAAAAGAAAACATTGCAATAACACCTCAACTTGCAAGTTTCTTTTTCTTCTTTCTCTTTATCAAAAAGAGTCTAATTAAATAGATAGTTAAAGTAAAAAAGTAAATAATATCAATCACATTGTGTTCAAATATAACAAAGAAAAATAATATTAAATACAGCAAGTAAAACATTATACTATCAATTTCTACACCAAATAATTTAGGCATATCTTTTTCCTTTCTTACTGCTTAATACTACCTTACCACTCCTTCACTATATCATAAAAAAATGAGATTACAATTAAATTAATCTCAATTTTCTATAACTTTACAAAATATTTTACAAATTATGTTCCTTTAAAAACTTATCTTTATCTATTCTTTGAAACAACACTTTAGGAGTTCCTACTTCATATTTATTATCTTTTAAATATTTATTTTCTTTCTTTTCATTATTAATCTGTCTTAATATTTCTTTAGAAGTAGAAGGTATAGCAAAAGAAAGATTAATAGCACATACTCTAATAGACTCAAGTAAATTATATAAAACAGTCTCTAATCTGTCTTTACTAGCTTCATCTTTAGCAAGAACCCAAGGAGTAGTTTCATCTATATACTTGTTACTAGCTCTTAACACTTCTAGAATTAAATCTATCGCATCAGACACTGCTAACTTATCCATTGACCTATCAATATTATCATTTAAATTATTAATCTTACTAATAAATTCGCTATCTAAATCTTCATAAGCTTCTTTATTAGTAATAACACCATCAAAATACTTATTAGCCATACTTATAGTACGTTGTACTAAATTACCCAAAGTATTAGCAAGATCACTATTAATTACATCAATAAGTAATTCATAAGTCAAGTTACCATCATTTGCATAAGGAATCTCTTTAAGTAAATAATATCTAACTGCATCTACTCCAAATAAATCTACTAAATCATCTGCATATATAACATTGCCTTTACTTTTACTCATCTTATCATTATCTGTAAGTAACCAAGGATGACCAAATATTTTCTTAGGAAGCGGTAAATCTAAAGCCATTAATATTATAGGCCAGTAAATAGTATGAAAACGTAAAATGTCTTTTCCAATTAAATGCAAGTCCGCTGGCCAAAGCTTTTTAAATAAATCACTACTTCCATCAGGGTCATATCCTATAAAAGTAATATAATTTGTTAAAGCATCTATCCATACATAAATAACATGTTTAGGGGCAAAAGTAACAGGAATACTCCACTTAAAAGTAGTTCTTGTAACACATAAATCTTGTAAACCAGGTTTTAAGAAATTATTAATCATTTCGTTCTTACGAGATTCTGGCTCTATAAAATCATCATGCTCTTCAATATATTTTAATAATCTATCTTGATATTTACTCATTCTAAAGAAATAAGCTTCTTCTTTTTGTTTTTGTACCTCTCTTCCACAGTCAGGACATTTACCATCTACTAATTGACTATCAGTAAAAAAAGATTCACAAGGAGTACAATACCATCCTTCATATTCACCTTTATAAATATCACCTTGTTCATATAGTTTATTAAATATTTTTTGAACAACTTCTTCATGATGTTTATCAGTAGTTCTAACAAAATTATCATAACTAGTATCCATTAAATCCCAAATTCTCTTAATCTCAGTTGCAATAGAATCAACAAATTCTTGAGGTTTAACCCCTGCCTCTTTCGCTTTAGTCTCTATTTTTAATCCATGTTCATCAGTACCAGTTTGAAAATAAACATCATATCCTTTACTTCTTTTATATCTTGCAATAGCATCTGCTAACACCACCTCATATGTATTGCCAATATGTGGCTTTCCTGATGTATAACTTATAGCAGTTGTAATATAATATTTATCCATTAATATCTCCTCCTTCAAAATAAAAAGATTTATCATATCAAAAGGACGAGTTAACCCCGTGGTACCACCTTTTTTTACAATAAATCTTGTACACTTATTCTAATTAACGCTTAGCACGTTCATACTTACATATCAATATGAAAGTTCAGAAGCCATATCTTATAAAATCATTCGTTTCTTTTCCACCTACCAAGAACTCTCTATAACTAGAAGTTATAAGACTCTTCATCACAACTTTTAATAACGCTATTCTAACACAAGAGAAGTTAATCTTCAAGATATTTTGATAAGAAATTAGCAATTATTTGTATTATATGTTCATCTTCTTCAGTAAAACTCTTACCATCTTCATTAAGCATTAAAGCAAGTCCTATAATCTCACCATCTGATAGTATAGGGCTAATAATATACTTATACTCTTCACCTAAATTTTTACTATCTACTATCTCTTCTACTAAACAAGTTCCTTTAACTAGACTCTCTGTTTCAAATAAACACTCTTCTAATTTAGTAGAAATATTACAACCACAAAACTCTTTTTTATACTTACCAGTACCTGCTACAAACTTATCTCTATCTGTAACAAAGATATTCTTACTAATAGTCATATAAATAGTATCAAGTAAAGACTGTGCAATATCACTTAAAACATCACTAGTAGAAAACTTCTTTAAGCTTATTGTCTCTTTATCTACAAAAAATTCTAAACTCTCACCATCTCTAATTCTAAGAGATTTTCTAATATCTTTAGGAATTACAATTCTTCCCAAGTCATCAACTCTTCTAACTACACCTGTTGTCTTCATAAGCTCTCCTTCCTTTTCAGTAGTATTATTCCAATATCAGCCCATTTTATACCATCAAAATTATGCTATCTATTGATATTATATACGTAAGAAGGACTTTTTTTCTCTGGTAATTATTTCCAGTTGTTAAAAGTTACAAAAAAAATACTCATTTAATCAAATAAATGAGAATTTTCTTTAGTAAAAACAAACCTTTCTATCTGTTCTTTAAGACTATTAAGAAGTATCGTATCTTTAACTAAAATTTTCATATCAACTGTCTCTAATATTTGTTTAACATAAGTTGTTTGTAAAAACTTAGTAGCATCTTTTTTAAAGTTAGGATTACTATCTTTAACTATCAAATCTAAATTACTTACAAGCTTCTCTTTAACAAGACTAGTAAGAACTTGCTTCTCTTCTTTTTTAGCATCTTTATTAAATTTAACTAATTCTTTCTTCAAGTTCTTAACCAACTCCAATGGCTTATCATCATCCATCTTAGAATAATTATCTTTAATTATATCTATCCGTCTTTTAAAAATATTTCTAAACTCTTTCTTTAAATCACCTTTATAACTAGTTAAAACTTCATTAAATTTATCACTATTCAAGATTAAGTTGTTATGTTTAGCAATATTAAGAACCCTTTGTTTAACTGTATCCATCGCTTCAAGTGGTACTTCAATAACTCCATTAATAATATCATCTTCTATTAAAGAATTAGTATTATTAGTAGCAAGTTCAACCCCTGCTGTCATTAAAATCTCTTTATGTTGCTTTAAAATATCCTCTTTAACCACAATCTTCATAGCCTCCAATTCTACTAATAAGTATAAGAAGATAAAAGGTTTTAGTCAAGAGGACAAAAGAAAAAGAGCCTAAGCTCCACTCTTAGAATATTATTATTTATTATTACTTTGCATTTCTAATCTCTTAACTCTTTCTTTAGTTTTCTCATAACTACCATCTTGATATCTTTCAAAAAAACATCTATACATTCTTTTAGTGTATTCATCTTTTGACATATAATCTCTTTCCATAAATTCTTCTAATAATTTATCAATATTTTCTTCTCTATGTTCATTAAGATAATCAGGACCAAAATAAAATCAATTTACATTGTCAAGATGATTAGAAACACTGCCGTTACCATAGTTAAAACTATAATATGAACTCCCACTAATAACTATATCAGATGTAGATAATAAAGACTGAATCTCTTCAACCTTTAATCCATCTATATTTTCAAAAGGAATAGCTATCATACTTTTGTTATTAGAAATTAATAACTCATACTCATCATATGTATGAGATTTTCTCCCATCATTTATCTTCCAAGCAAAAAACTTATAAGCCGGAACATCAAAAGTATTTTCTCTCACAAAACATCTCTCCTTTCATTTGCCACATATAATACGCTATTATCTCCTTTTTGTAAATAAAAACTTAACCTACCATACTAGATAACAATGCAACTAAATAATAGATAGGATGCTTCTCTAATTTAACAATATCTAAGATAATAGTTAAATCACTTTCTCTACTCTTAAATCTAAACATAGGTGTAATAGTATAAGCATTCATAAATAAATCTTCTGTATTTAACTTACTAGTAGATTCTCTATTAAAGTAAAGTTCAACAGTGTTTTTAGTCTCACTAACTTTAGTAACACCTACTTGTTTAACAAGTTTCTCAAAAACAAATACATATAAAAAGAAAATAACAAATTATATTATTTTCCTCTCAAAATTCTGTTGATTAATGCATTACCCTCTTTTTTTTGGTAATAAGGCTGAAATTCTATCATAGATTTTACTTCTTCTGGCATTTGTTCTAATCTTGATAATTTAAGATATTTCAATGACTTATCTTCGGATTCAGTAAGACTTATATATTTTAACATTAATGATAAGTGAACATCAGTATAACTTTTAGAAAAAAAATTAAAATCTAAATTTACGTTTTTAATATTTCTATTTCTAACTATTATTTCATCAATTTCTTTTTCCGAAATAATATGTACTGTAGAAATAGGTAACTTTCTATTATGACTATTAGTAAAAATACTTCTACTTTTCATCAAAAACACCATTCCAGGTAATAATTTAATATCTTGAGTAAATACATTTTCAGTTAAATATGAACTATCAAAATTACATAAAAGATATCCCTGATAATCTTCAATAGAACAAAGTGCTTTTATTTCATAATTATAATAAATTGCAAAAAAATCATTATCATCTAAATAAACTTTAGAAAACCCTAATTCTTCCAACATCATTGTAGCCTTAAGAAAATCATATTTTTCTTTCACAAAACCTCTCTCCCTTCATTTGCCACATATAATACACTATTTTATTAATTCTGTAAAGAAAATTTATCTCACCATACTAGATAACAAAGCAACTAAATAATAGATAGGATGTTTCTCTAACTTAACAATATCTAAGATAATAGTTAAATCACTCTCTCTACTCTTAAATCTAAACATAGGACTAATAGTATAGGCATTCATAAACAAATCTTCTGTATTTAACTTACTAGTAGATTCTTTATCAAAGTAAAGTTCAATAGTATTTTTAGTTTCACTAACTTTAGTAACACCTACTTGTTTAACAAGTTTCTCAAACCACTCTTCATACATATAAACAATGATATCTTCGCTAAGTTTACCAAATCTATCCTCTAAGTCACTTCTGACTTCTTCGAGTTTCTCTTTACTATCTATCTCATTAATCATTCTATGAATCATAATCTTCAAATCATCATCAGTTACATAATCATCACTAATATGAGTAGATACATTAAGTAATGTTTTATTAGACTCTTCTTCACTATCTTCTTCCACAACATTACCTTTAAGACGTTCTACTTCTTCATTAAGCATCTTTAAATAAAGGTCAATACCAACACTATCAATAAAGCCTGCTTGTTTACTACCTAAAATATCACCTGCTCCTCTAATAGATAAATCACGAGTTGCAATAGAAAAACCACTACCTAACTCCGTAAATTCTTTAATTACTTTTAAACGTTTTTCAGCAGTTTCTGTTAAAACTTTATGTTCTTGATACATTAAGTAACAGTAAGCGATTTTATTACTACGACCAACTCTACCTCTAATCTGATATAACTGTGCAAGACCAAATCTATCAGCATCTAAAATAATTAATGTATTAACATTAGGAATATCAATACCTGTCTCTATTATCGTTGTACATACTAAAACATCTGCCTCATGGTCAATAAATGACTGCATAACATCTTCAATCTTAGTCTTATCCATTCTACCATGAGCATAAATAACTCTAGCACTTGGAACAAGATTTTCTATCTCCATTACTTCTTGCTCAATATTTTCTACATTATTAAATAACAAAAATACTTGCCCATCCCTAGACATCTCTTTCATTATCGCTTCTCTAACAAGTTGTTTATTATAAGCGATAACATAAGTCTGTATTGGATATCTATCTCTTGGAGGAGTCTCTATTAAAGACAAACTTCTAATACCTGCAATAGACATTTGTAAAGTTCTAGGAATTGGTGTAGCCGTTAAAGTTAAAACATCTACAGTACTCTTATATTGTTTTAACTTCTCTTTAT
>CAMMTE010000066.1:0-6908 GCA_946499755.1 uncultured Mycoplasmatota bacterium | reverse complement strand
TCAGGATAATATCTGGGTCATTTTTATATCGTTTTAAAAACTGTCCGGTTATAAGCACTATTGAATTAAGTAGTTAATTACTTAGTTCTTTTTCTTTAATTTTATGTACTTTTTACCTATTAATAGCATAGATTAAATTAGAGGAGGGAAACACATGCCAGCTTTTAAAGAAATTGTAACGAAAGCCGTTATAGGTAAAGGTAAAAAAACATTTACTGATAACTTATCATTACAAGTAGAAAATAATCCTAGTACTATTTTGGGTTGTTGGATTATTAATCATAACTTTAGAGGAAGTATGTCTAATAAAACTGTTGTGATTTCTGGTAGTTATGATATTAATATTTGGTATTCTTATGATAATGATACGAAAACAGAGGTGTTAAAACAAACATATAATTATGAAGAAACTATTAATGTTCAAGGTGTTAATGATGATACTGAGAACGAAGAAGTTATTATTAGAAACTTAAGTGGACCTAGTTGTAGTAAAGCAGAGATTAATAATAATGTTATAAACTGTACTGTTGATAAAACTCTTGGTATAGAATTAGTAGGGGATACAAAGGTTAGAATTAATACTTTAGATGATGTAGATGACTGGGATGAAATAATAGATAGTGATGAAGATATTAATACTAGAATTGATAATGAAGTAAATGAAAATTACTTAGAAGAAAATAATGATACTAATAACTAGTTAGAGACTGTCAATAAAAAAAGGTTGACAGTCTCTAACTTTTTATGTATAATTATAACAGTAAAAAAGAAAGGAGTAATATTTATGGCAGTAAAAATTAGATTAATGAGAATGGGTGCTAAGAAAAGACCATTTTATCGTATCGTTGCTACTGATTCAAGAAGTAGAAGAGATGGAGAATATCTTGAACTAGTAGGTACTTATAATCCTATTAATAGTGAAAAAGATGTTAAAATCAATGAAGAAGTAGCACTAAAATGGTTAAATAATGGAGCGATACCATCAGATACAGTTAGAAATTTATTTAAAGATGCTGGTATTATGAAAAAATTTGCTGAATCTAAAACTAAAAAGGAAAGTAAATAATGAATTTAGTAGAATTAACTGAAAAAATTATTAAAAATATTGTAATGGATGCAGATGCTGTATCAGTAAAAGAATTTCCTAGTGAAAATGATAAAGAAATGATTTTAGAAGTACTAGTATCAGAAAATGACTTAGGAAGAGTAATAGGTAAAAATGGTAGATGCGCTAATGCTATTAGAACTTTAGTACAAGCTAGTAGTGCTCTAAAAGATAATAAATATGTCAAAATAAATATTGATAAGTTTTAGAATCACTAGATTGTGATTCTTTTCTGTTTGGGGGATTTATGAATAATAAAGTTATAAATAGATATGTTAAGAGAAAATATAGAGAATTACAAAAAGATGATTTTTATCAGGAATATTTTAAATATATTAGTGAAAGTTATCAAAATATAAAATTTAATAAAGAGTTATTTGGACCTTTAAGAAATTATAATATTAAAGATTTTTATAGTCTAATAGATAATTTCTTTACTAAATATTATAATGATTTAGAGTTTTTTAAAAATATAGATGAAAAGATACTTATATATACAAAGGAAGAATTACTTGAATTCATTAAGTTTTGTAATAATAAAGATACTTTAGGAATAATTAATAGTAAAGTGCGTATTTCTAAGGAATTATGTAATGATTTAATAATAAGTACTGGATCTTTTCTTTATCCTCTCTATAAAGATGATTGGCAAATATTATTATTAGATTTAAAGAGTATTGAAACAGTATTAAATTTAATTCATGAATATACCCATAAAATACATTATTTTATTCTTAATGGCTTTGATAAAGAAACATCTGTTATAACAGAAATGGTTGCTTATTATAATACTGCTATTTTTATTAAATATGCTTTAGAGAATAACATATCTTTATATGAACTTGGTTTGGCAGTTAATAGTACTGAATTTACTATATCTGAAGAAATAAGTTCTATTCCTCTTTATGATTTTTTAGAAGAACAAAGTGATTTTAACTTTTTAAATGAGAAAGAAAAAGATCTAATAACAAAATATTTTAATATAGATTATTTTCCTCCTAGTGATTATTATCATCATTTAGCTTATTATTTATATAAAGAAGCTTTTAATAAAAATAAAGATCTTAGTATAGAAGAACATACTAATTATTTAAAAGAAGTAATGCATAAAAAGAAAGTTAAAGAATTAATAAAGTGTTAATACCTTGTCTAAAACTTAATTTTATATTATACTTAATATATAAGAATTGGAGGATGTCTTATGAAAAAACGTGTTATTAGTGCCATTATAATGATATTAATATTTGTACCTTTATTATTATTGGGAGGCATTTTCTTTGCTGCTTTTATGACTATATTATCATTAATGGCTATGTATGAATTAATGAGTATAAGAGAAAAAGAAAAGACTTTTCCTAGTTGGATAAAGTTTCTTGCATATCTATTAATAATTTTCTCTAGTGTCCTAACTTATAATCAAAATGTCTTTAGTTATACAATGAGTTATCAATTAATAGCATTTATTATTCTTGTTTTCTTATTACCAATTTTAATGAAAGAAAAATCTAAAGATTATAATATTAATGATGCTTTATATTTAGTAAGCTCTTTACTATTTATAAATATTTCATTTAATTTAATAACTGTTGTAAGAAACTATGATTTAAATTATTTGATTTATTTACTACTTATTACTGTTATAACTGATACTTTTGCATATATAACTGGTAATTATATAGGTAAAAACAAACTAGCTCCTACTATTAGTCCTAATAAGACTATAGAAGGTTTTGTAGGAGGATGTTTAATGGGAACTTTTGTTGCAACAACATTTTATTATACTTTAATAGATCCAAATATATCTATTGCCATGTTAGTATTAACAACACTTTTCTTAACTGTTGTAGGACAACTTGGAGATTTGGTATTTTCATCTATTAAGAGAACTTATAAAGTAAAAGATTTTTCTAATTTGATTCCAGGTCATGGAGGTATACTAGATCGTTTTGATAGTCTAATTTTTGTAGTTTTAGCATTTATATTAGTAATGGGAATAATTTAGGAGGAGCATAATGGTTACATTAATAATATTCATAATTTTATTAGGCTCAATTATTTTTATACATGAAGGTGGGCACTTCTTATTTGCCAAACTTACAGGAATATATGTTTATGAATTTGCGCTTGGAATGGGACCTAAACTATTTAGTTTTAAAAAAGGGGAGACTGTTTATTCTTTAAGAGCGATACCTATTGGAGGTTTTTGTCAATTAGCAGGTGAAGAAGGTGAAGATGAGGATTTACCTAAAGACAGGACTTTACCTGGAAAAAAGCCTTGGCAAAAATTTTTAGTTATGTTTTTTGGAGCAGGGTTTAATTTTATCTCTGCTATACTTGTGTTATTTTTTATTTCTTTAATATGGGGAGCGACTTCAACTGAGCCAATACTATCTAGTGTAGAAAAGAATAGTCTCGCATATGAGGCCGGGATTAGAAAAGGTGATGAAATATTAGAGATAAATGGTCATGATATTTGGACTATAGATGATATTTCTTTATATATAACAATAGCAGATCCAACTAAAGAGACTGAGTTTAAAATAAAAAAAGAAAATGGTAGTATTGAAACATATGAAGTGAAACCTGAAAAGACAAAAGTTGATGGTGAAGAAAGATATATTTATGGAATAGGAATGCAGGGGGAAGAACGTCATGGAATAGGGGCTGCTTTAGAATATACGGTTGTTAAGACAGGCTCTTTATTTAAACAGATGGGTGTTACTTTATTAAACTTATTTACAGGTGGTATTAGACTTAGTCAATTAAGTGGTCCTGTGGGTATTTATGAAGTAGTAGGAGCGCAAGCTAGTGGTGGTCTTGCTAGTTTACTTTATTTATTTTCATTCTTATCAATAAATGTAGGCTTTATTAACCTTTTACCATTACCAGCATTTGATGGAGGACATATTCTATTTATTATTATTGAAAAGATTAAAGGAAGTCCTGTAAAACCAGAGACCGAAGCGAAATTCCATGCTGTTGGATTATTCTTATTAATGTTATTAATGGTTTATGTAACATTCTATGATATATTGAGATTATTTTAAAAAAAGGATATAACCTTATTTAGGCTATATCCTTTTAATTATTATGATATAACTCTTCTCTAATAGCATCAAGATTATGATTCATTAGATTAATATAATCAGTATCCGTTTTTCTTTGTTCATCTGTTAAAACTGTCATATGATTAGAATTAACAATCTCTAAATTATTTGGATACTTATTAATTAGATTTTGTAAATTATCAGTCATTTTAACATCTTTATAACTAAATATCTTAGTAATAGTACCATTACTTACCAACTCTTCAATATCTGCTAAATCTTTAGCAGTTGTATCATCATTTATAATATAAACAGTAACACCATATTTCTCTAAATATTTATAATTATTATCAGTAGCAACTATAGTTTTATATGGAGCATCTTCAACCGCTAGTCTAATATTAGCATCTAACTCTGAAATATCAACTTTTAATTCCTCATATTTTTCATCAATTTCTTCTTTTAAGTAACTATTTTCTATATATTCTTTTAAACCAATTCTTACATTTTGACTCATCATTAACATAAATGATGGATCAGCCCATACTTCACTCATATCATAATCATTATCTAAAACATAAGAACTGTCTATTATTTTTAAACTAGTATTGTCATCAAGTAAATCAACTGCTAAGTTTCTTTCTCTATCAATTAATCCTGTATAAATGAATAAATCTTTATTAGAAAAATCTCTTTTTTGTTTATTAGTAAATTTATAATCATTTACGTCAACTCCATCAGGATATATATTAGTAACTTTAGCATGATCACCATAAAGTCTTTCTATAATATATTCATTAGGATAATTAGTAGTAATTATCTCAATATCTTCCATATCATCTCTTTTACATCCTGTTGCACTTAGCAAAATAAAAACACCGACTAAGGCAATTTTACCTAAATTTTTAACACTTCTTTTCATTCTTTTTTTCCTCCTTAATTAATGGGTCATATCCATATCTTGCTCCAGGATGACACTTAAGTATTCTTTTAAAGCCAAGAAATAATCCCTTTATAGAACCATATTCTTCTATCGCTTCAATCGTATAATTAGAACAAGTAGGATAAAAATGACAAGCCCCATGACTTGTAAGTGGCATCTTTTGATAAAGATGAATTAAACTAATTAATATTTTTTTCATATTTATATTGTACTATAAAAATTAAGGTTAAGCAATTAGAAGTGAAAAATTATTCTAATAGAAAGTGAGATATTAACATAAAGATAAAACCTATACTAAAGAAGATAAAGGTAAGTTTACTTTTTTTATAACTTAATGATTCATTTAATAGTTCATAAATACTAATATGAATCATAATACCTGCAATCATTGCTAAGATTATGCTCATAATAAAGTTATTAATAATATTAGCAAGAAATAAATATGCAAGTATTGCCCCTAATGGTTCAGATAATCCTGATATTAAAGTGTAAATAAAAGCTTTAAATTTAGATTTAGTGCTAAAGTAAATTGGTATTGCAATACTTATTCCTTCAGGTATATTATGAAAACTAATGGCAAGAGCTAAAGATAATCCCAAACTCATATTAGTAGAACTAGAAAGGAATGTTGCTACTCCTTCAGGAATATTATGCATAATAATAGCAAGCATAGAGACAAGACCTAATCTATATAATTTTTTATTACTTATAGATTTATTATCATTATTAGGTAGAAATTTATCTATTAACATAGATACAATTACCCCAATAGAAATAAATATTAAAAGAAATAAAAGAGCAGGGAAACCTTTAAATATAGAAGTCAATAAATTAAAAGATTCAGGTATTAAATCAGTAAGCGATACACAAATCATTACACCACTTGCAAAAGATAAAGATGCTAATATAATATATTTTTCATTTTTTAATTTAAAAAGTAGAGGAATAAAACCAATAAGAGTAGAAAGACCTGCTAAAGTAGATAAAATAAATGCATAAGTAAAGTTAGACATAGTATCACTGTTTCCTTTTCAGTAATAGATATGCAGAATAAAGATAAATTATGTTATTGATATGACTATTATAAAGTGATACAATGATATAGCATTAAAGGGGGATCATTATGTTTATAGATGATAAAGTAAAAGAATTTATAGAACACGAAAGAAAAGAATGGCAAGCATCTAAAGAAATATGGGAAAAGATAAAAGATGAAATAAAAAGAAATAAAGAGTTAAATAAATATATATCTACTTATGAAAATGATTTTCTACATCAAGAATTAAAGAAAGATTTTGATAAAGTTTTAGATAATATAGAATCTCTTGCTAACACTTTTAATTTTAAAACAGGCATAGAAATTATATCTTTTTTAGGTTACTTAATACATTGTGGCTATTTATCTGTAACAAGTGAATATGTTTATAATAAAAATATAGTAGATATAAAAGAATTTTGTGATGATAAGACATTAAATTGTGCTCTTAAAATATTTAGTGGTTTTGGTAGCTGTAGACATATTGCATCATTTAATAAAAAGACTCTTGATAGATTTAATATTAAAAATTCTATCGCTCCAGTTAATTGTAATATAGAAGATTATAGTATTTGTGCAATAAGATTGTTTTTGCATAATTTTCATAAAAAGGCTACTGGTACTAATCATGTAATAAATTATATAGAAGAAAATAATTATCACTATTTTTTTGATATTACTTCAAGTCAAGCTATTTTATATGGAGCATATAACGGGTTTGCTTCCGAAGTTTGACAGTTTGAGTATTTGATAATCTTAAAACACCCCTTATAGTAT
>CAMMTE010000065.1:0-7013 GCA_946499755.1 uncultured Mycoplasmatota bacterium | reverse complement strand
CAATAAATATCTTTAATTAAGTCTTTAACATCTACCCTTCTAGGTAATTTAACATTTTTCTTATCTTTAACTAACATAATAAAATCTACTATCTCAGGTCTTCTAATATTATATAAAGAAATATCTTCATTATCAAAGAAAACATCTCTACTACTACCTTCAGCGATTAATTTATTATCAAAAAAGACAAATAAATAGTCAGTATATTGATATAAATAATTAGGATCACTACTATAAATAACAATAGTTCTAGCAAATTTATCTTTAAGTCTTGTAAGTATTCTCATAAGTTTATTAACACTTTTCAAATCTAACCCTCTAAATGGTTCATCTAATAAAATAACTTTAGGATTAGCTAAAAATGCTAAAGCAAATTGTAATAATTTAGTCTCACTAAAAGTAAGAGTAGAAATACGTCTATCTAAAAGATCTATTTTAAGACCTACTATTCTTAAAGAATCTTTTATTCTTTTATCAATATCATCTACTTTAATTTTTTTATATCTAATATAACTAACAAAGTATTCATAAATATTATCTACATTAAAATGATTAATAAAACTTCTTTCTATCAAAATAATATCATTTCTAAACAAATAATAATTACTTCTAAGTTTTCTAATCTTATTAAAATAAATAATCCCCTTACTATCATCTAATAAAGCTATTAATCTTAATAACTTATCTCCATTATCTCCATATATACCAGTAATATTCCCTTTAGGTATAGTAAAAGATAAATCTTTAAAATCTCTACTATTAACATGAGAAAACTTTATTTCCATAATAAATCCACCATTCCTAAAGGGCTCATATTTATTTTAGAAACTAAATTATAATACTTTAATTTTACTGACAAATCTACCATAAAAGGAAGTTTTAAACCTAATTTATTTAAAAGACTATCATCACTTAAAACCTCTAACATTTCTCCACTACTAACAATACCACCTTTATCTAAAACATAAAGAGTACTATTAATTGTATAGATAACTTCATCTAAACTAGAAGTAGAGAGTATAATTGTTAGACCAGTAGATCTTAACTGTTCTAAAATACCCATAAATTCTTCTTTTTCTAAAGGAGACAAATAAAGACAAGGATCATCTAAAAGTAATAATTTAGGACCACTAACAAGAATACTAGCAAGAAAAACTCTAAGTTTCTCATAATAATTTAAATCTTTAATTTTACTATTAATTAAATTAGATATCTTTAAATCTTTACAAATATCTTTAACTAATTTACTAATCTTATCATCATCTAATCCTAAACACTCTAAAGGATATCTAATATTTTTAAGTACTGTATCAAAATTAAATGTTATATTACCCATATAAGCGATATCTTTTAAATCCCTAATTATACTATTATCATAAATAACTTTTTTAGTATTAATAAGTCCAGAGATTACTTTAAGTAATAAACTTTTTCCACTATTATTAGCACCTGTAATTACTACAAAAGAATTAAGTGGTATAGAAATATTAAACTTCTTAAAAGGACCAATAGTTAAATTTACAACCGAAACCAAATTATTCATATTAGCCTTCTTTCTTACTTTGAATATTATAATTAATACGACAAACAAACTTATCAGGTAAAAATCTTACTATAAATTTAACTGCCTTCATCTTAAATCCTGGAATAATAATTGTTTTGCCTTTAAACATCTTCTTAACAGCATAACTTGCAACATAACTACTACTAAGGGCTTTAACTCTAAAACTAACTCCCGCTCTATTATTAAAATTAGTATTAACAGGGCCAGGACATAAAACAGATATCTGCACTTTACTTTTCTTTCTTCTTAATTCTTCTCTAATAGCAAGACTTAAACGATAAACATAACTCTTAGTAGCATAATAACTACTCATTAAAGGTCCAGACATAAAAGCAGCAGCACTAGAAACATTAAGAATAATTCCCTTATCTTTTTTAATCATATCTTTTAAATAAAATTTACATAACATATCAAGCGCTCTAATATTAACATCTAACATATTAAGTTCCGTATTAAGATCAATATCAGAAAACTCTCCAAATACCCCAAATCCAGCATTATTAACAAGTATATCTATATCATCATTATGAGTTAAGACATATAATTCTTTAACTTTCTGTACATTAGCTAAATCAACTACAACTATCTTAACTTTAACTTTACCATCAATAGTAGATTTTACCCCCTCTAAAGCTTCTTTATTTCTACCAACAAGAATTAAGTCAATCCCTCGTTTAGCAAAATCTAAGGCGATATCACGACCAATTCCACTAGATGCCCCTGTAATCATAGCCTTCAACTAAACCACCTCCAATTAACTCTATTTTATCACAGAAAAAAAGAGAATACCAGTTCTCTAATTTATTTATATTTCCAAGAAAAGAACAAATTATCATAATCAATCAAAGACAAAAATTCATTTAACTCACTATCAAGATATTGATCAACTACATAATATTCATAATTATCGAAATCTACTTGATAATTAAGACCATATTCACTTTTACTACTAGATTTAATATCTTTAACTAAAGTATCAATAGATTTATTATAATTAACAATACCTTCATCAAGCACTTCTCCCTCAATACCAACTAAAACATAACTCTTATCTTTATAAACATAAAGACTATTAGTTGGGCAACCACAAGATACATCTGTAATTTTTAATAAATAATTATCTTTACTAAAAGATACAAATGAAAGTATACAACTGATTACAAATATTGAAATAATGCTAATAATTAAAACTATCCTCTTCATTAAACACTCTCTATATATTCCATAAGTTTTAAGAATAATTTCATATGCTCTTTAGATAAACCATCACGTCTTAATTTACGAATAGCAATTCTTTTTTTCTTAATAGGCATATCACTAAATGTAATAGCAGCAATTTTCTCTTTTAAATAAGTACTAATCTGTAAATCCATTAAAATGCTATCTATATCTTCATTTATAAGTCTAACCGCATCAATCTCAATATCTTTACCTTTACAATTAATCGTTAACTGTCCAATCGTATTAACATTATTAACAACAACCACAAAGTCATTTTCTTCTATATACATAGATTCTATTTTAATTTCTTTATCATTATAATATGCTCTAACATCTTCAGCTTTCTTAGTATTTCTAAATCTAAATTTATAATTACGTCTCATAGGAGCAATGCCACTTTTACCTTCAATTGATCTAATAATAACTGTATAATTATTTTGCATATAATTGTAATCAATATCTGTCTTTAAGTAATAACCTTCTTTATAAAGAGAAGTAAGGCCATCATCTTCATAAAGAGTATAAGTATTTGATACACCAGGAAAAATATGAATTTCCATATCTAAAGGAAGTCCTACATTATTAACATCACTTCTATTAGATAAAGGTATAACAGAACCAGCTTTAGCAAAAACAGGATAATCTTCTTCTTTATAGAATGATACATATTTCTTATCACCAGGAAATTTCTTACCAGTTTTAAAGTCATACCAAACTCCTTCAGGCATATAAAAACGATGTATTGTCCTATTCATTACATTATCTTTTTTAGTTAAGATAGGACAAACAAGTAATTCGCTTCCTAAAAAGTATTGATATTTATAATTATTATCATCTATTACCCATTTATATTTATAATAAAATGGTTCTATTAGCATCCTAGCATTTTTATAATAATTATAACTTTCTGTATATAGATAAGGAATTAATCTATGTCTTAAACGTAAATAATCATTAGCGATAGTCTCAGTCTTAATATCCCATCTCCAAGGTTCTCTTTTATAATAATTACCACGCGCTGCATGAAATCTTAAAATAGGGCTAAAAGTACCAAGTTCTACATATCTAATATATAACTCACTCTCTTCTATACCACCATGATTACCACCCACATCATGAGACCAAAAGGATACTCCAATATTAGCAGCAGCCATCATACTAGAAGATATTTCTTTTAAGCCTTCCCAAGACACTTCAGTCTCTCCAGCATACAAAATAGGATATCTGTGAGGAGCATAAATACCATTACGACTAAGCATAATACTTCTCTTAGCAGGATTACGTCCTATATCTTTATAATTATAATGATTATAAATAAGTAATTTTAAAATATTATTATCTCCTTTATAATCATGCCAGAAAAAGTCAACTCCTAAAGACTCCAAAGGGTGTAAAAAAAGTTTAAAGTATACATCTAATAATTTAGGATTCATAGGATCAAAAACAATTATTTTATCACCATTAACACCAAGATAAGAACAAGCTTGAGCATAATAAGTCTCATGAGGATAAATTCCTTCAGTTGGATCAATTTCTAAACCAAGTCTAATATTATGATTATGTAAAAAACTAGAAACTTCACTAGGATTAGGAAATAATTCTTTATTAAAAGTAAAACCTGTATGTAACCCCTTAGCTTTACCAACATCACGATAATGCCAATCTTTATCTAAAAGAAATACTGCTAAAGGTACATTACGCCTTTCAAAGTCAAAAACTAACTCTTTAACAGACTCTTCATTATAAGTAGTATTACGACTCCACCAATTACCTAAAGCATAACGAGGAATAAGTTCAGGATTACCAGTAAGACGAAAATAATCTTTTAAAGCTAAAGAAAAATCATCTTTATACATAAAAACATATATATCCAAACTACCCTTTTCACGAGTTTCTATTGTACCATCAGCATTAAAAAGAAAAGTATTACTATCATCAATACTAGCGAAACCTTCTAAAGAATAAAGACCGTGTTTTAAATTTTTAGGTGTATTAACATCTTCACTAATCATATTACCACCTAAATTACGTACCTCAGGATGACCATAATACCAATCTCTATCATTTTCTCGTCCACCCATAAATAAAGTTATTTTTAAGTTCTTCATAGGATCAACTTTACTACCAGAAAAATGAGCTTCTTTAACATAAGTTAAACGAAAATACTTAGTAGTTATTTCTAAAAACTTAGCATCTTGTTTAGTTTGATATTCTGGAAAAGTAAAAGAACGATTAATAGCAAACTGACTAGGAAGATCAACAAAAGTACCACTAGGACTATATTCAAGTCTAACAAGTCTCTCACTTAAAACAGTAATACGATAATGATTACCCTTATAAGTACACTTTTCATCACTCTTAGCCTTACTACCATCAATTTCAAACTGTTTACCTAGTGGATACATAAATATCACCCGTCCTTTTATTCTCTTTAATTTTACCACAAATAATATTGATTGAAAAGACAAAATAAAAGAGTTATAAATTATATATAAATGAATTTTAATTACTAAGTGCTATCTGAAATGGATTTTGTAAAGTACCATCCCCACCAGTTATGATGACGTTAGATTTTAGGTTTAAAGTTGGACGAATACCACGGGTATTTGACGTACCATAATCAAATGACATATAACCTAATTCTTTTTCATACCAAGCATAAGTTTTACCAGCAGGTGATAAAGTCCAATAATCTGAATTATTATTAAAACTATCAATTTGTCCCGTCATTAATTCCCCATAACGGAGTAAGCCAACTTTAGCTTTTGTACTTTGGGCATAGCCTGCCATATTTTCATCTGTATATTTTGCTAATTTATAGCTTTGTTTATCTGCTACTGTTCCTAGGTACCAAGTGCTATTTTCTTCTATCATACTAGCTTGCTCATTAGTTATATAATTACTACTTGTTAAATATTCTCCATTTAAGAATAATCCCATAGTACTAGTAGTTGAAAAAGTTGAATTATTCCCAAATGCAAGCTTTTTGTAATTCTCATTTTCTTTTAATGGTACTGCACTTGTTATCTTTGTTAATTTATCAGTCTCATGACTCACTATTATATATAGATTATTTTCTCCTGTTCCAAAACTAATATACTCACCACTATATCTTGTATTTAATAGCGTTCCCTCTAAATTAGTATCATTATCTCCTTCTAATCTATACGGGTTATCTATTGTTCCATCGCCATCTACTATTTTTACATTAGTTTTTAAATTTATGGATGGACGAACACCATTACGAGAATAATCCAGAGAAGATTGTTGCTTTAGTCCATCATCTCTCATCCTCCATAGGCTATTTGCATCATACGGTGTTAAAGTCCACCAATAAAGGTCATTAACTGAGTAACTACCATTATCACCACTCATAACATACTCATAAACATTTAATAACCCTACGGCATCTTCTACTATTGTTCCTCCCTCTTCTTCACTAGGTGGCTTACTTATATCATTCATCATACTTGCATTCCACTTACTATCTATTTTTATAAATTTTTCAGGTTCTCTTAAATTTCCTAAAAAACCATCTACTGTTGTATCATTTAACCATTCCTCCATATAACTTCCTGCAAAAGCACTACTATCGTTATCATAAGAAATTGTACTTATATTCCACTGTGTTACTAACTTAACTGTTTTTTCTTCATTATTAACAGACACTGCTCTCCATAATTTACCACTATACCAAACATAATTATTAGGATACTGTCCTGTTATAAATGTATCTACTCCATCATCATAGGTATTATCTTTACTTATATTACTTAATACAACTGTTCCTACTTCTCCTTTATATGTTATCTCTTCAAATAGATGTCCATTTTCTGGTAGACTTAAATCATTATAATCTAGGCCTACACTTACTCCTAAATTAACTGTTACACTTTTTCCTGAATTATTTATTACTCTTATTATATAGGTATTACTTGAGCCTGCTGTTCCTTCTTTTTCTAAGTTTATTCCTTTCTCATCTGGAAATGTATTTGTTCTATCTTCTACTATGTAACCTACTTTAGTATTAGATGATAAGGCTCCTACATAATAAAAGTTAAATCTTGCTACTCTATTATTAGGATTACTTAAGGTAATGGTAAAGTCTTTTACTGTATTCGAGGGTACTGTTAAAGTATTTCCTTCTTCTCCATCTATTAACAATTCATATGTTAAATTACCTGTTACGATGCTTATAGCATTACTTTTCTCCTTACTCACTGTAAAC
>CAMMTE010000064.1:0-7015 GCA_946499755.1 uncultured Mycoplasmatota bacterium | reverse complement strand
TCTAGTAGGGGACTTGGTAGGTCTATTGTTTTAGAATATGCTAAGAATGGAAATGATGTAGTTATTAATTATAATAATAGTGAAAAAGAAGCTTTTGAATTAAAAAATTATGTAGAGAATACTTATAAAGTTAAAGCTTTAGTAATTAAATGTGATATATCTAAAGAAGAAGAGATTGATTGTATGATTGAAGAAATTTATAAAGAGTTTGGTCATCTTGATATATTAATTAATAATGCTTCTATCGCTTTAGATCAAGACTTTACTCTAAAGACTAAAGAAGACTTTATGAAAACATTAGAAGTTAATCTTGTAGGAACTTATTTATTATCTAAAAAAATAGGACTTAAAATGTTAGAAAGAAAGACTGGTAATATTATTAATATTTCATCTAATAATGGACTTGATACACCATATCCAGAGTCTATTGATTATGATGCTTCTAAAGCAGGAGTTATTTCTCTAACTCATAATCTTGCTAATTATTTTGGACCATATATTCGTGTTAATACTATTTGTCCTGGATGGATTAATACTGATATGAATAAAGATTTAGATGAAGACTTTATAAAAGAAGAAATAGATAAAATAATATTAGGACGTTTTGCAGAGACTGAAGAGATTGCCAATCTTGCCTATTTCTTAGGAACAGATAAAGCTAGTTATATAAATGACTCTATTATTAGAATAGATGGAGGTGTTAAAAGATGAGTGATGAGTTAATTAAAAAAGTTGATTTAAAGATTAAAGATGAACTAAGTAAGATAGATGACTTAGAAAGAATAAATAGTGAGAAAGTATTAAATGCCTTTATAAAGATGCAAGTCGCTGAGACTGATTTTAATGCTACTACAGGTTATGGTTATAATGATTTAGGACGTGATAAGATAGAGAAAATATATAGTGATATCTTTAAGAGTGAAGATGCTTTAGTTCGTAATCAGTTTATATCAGGTTCTCATGCTTTGACTGTGGCATTCTTTGCTCTTCTTCGTCCAGGAGATACTCTTTTAAGTATTACAGGTAAACCATATGACACTATGGATGAAGTTATAGGTATTGTAGATAATTCTTCTTCCTTAAAAAGTTTTGGTATTAATTATATGCAAGTAGATTTAATTAATAATGACTTTGACTATGATAAGATTAAAGAAGTTATTACCACTAATAAAATTAAAGTAATAGAGATTCAAAGAAGTAAAGGATACTCTACTAGAAAAAGTTTAACTATTGATAAAGTAGAGTCTGTTATTAGTTTTATTAAATCTCTTAATAAAGATATAATTATTATGGTAGATAACTGTTATTGTGAATTTGTAAGTAGTAGGGAGCCTATCGAAGTAGGTGCTGATATTGCAGTTGGTTCCCTAATTAAAAACTTAGGTGGTGGTATTGCTCCTAATGGCGCTTACATCGTGGGCAGGAGTGATCTTATTAACGCCTGTGCAGAACGCTTAACTCTACCAGGAGAAGGAAAAGAAGTAGGACCATCTTTAGGTATTAATAAACAACTACTACAAGGTCTATTCCTAGCTCCTTCTGTAGTTGCCTCATCCTTAAAAACCGCTATCTTTACTTCTTGTTTATTAGAAGAATTAGGTTATAATGTCGAACCAAAATACAATGAAGAGCGTGCTGATATTGTAGAGAATATTATCTTTAATGATGAGAAACTTCTTATTAAATATACTCAAGGTATTCAAATGAATTCTCCAATAGATTCTAACTCATTACCAATACCTGATGATATGCCAGGTTATACTGATAAAGTAATTATGGCAAGTGGTAGTTTTACTCAAGGATCATCTATAGAGTTAAGTTGTGATGGACCTTTAAGAAGTCCATATATCGCTTATCAACAAGGATCTCTTACTTATACTTATGGACGCCTAGCCGTTATAAAAGCAGTTAGTAATTTAGAGTCATAAAAACTCTTCTTCCCTCATAGATTGTATTAGTAAAAGGGAGGAAGCAAATGATAAATAAACAAAATCTATGGTTTTTAACTCTTTTCAGTCTTATATTAGTACTTAGTGTCTATTATATAACTATGCCAAATGATCTATTAATCGCTAGTAATACTACTGAATCTAAAAAGACAACTGATACTAAGGATAAAGAAGATGAAACAGATAAAGAAACAGTAGAAGAAGTAGATAACTTAACCGCTCTTAGAGTAAATTTAGATGAAGAGCGTGATAAAGAAAAAACAGAACTTAAAACAACTATGACTAAAGAAGATGCTACTACTGATGAAAAAAATAATGCTTATGAACAATTAAAATATTTATCTGTAATAGAAGGTGAAGAAGAAAAATTAGAAAAATTAATAAAAAAAGAATATAACTTAAATAGCTTTGTTAAAATAGATAACAATACTATAACTGTAGTAGCTGCTAAGAAAAAACATGATGTAACCCTAGCTAATAATATAATGCGACTAATTCAAAATGAATTTGATACTAAACAAACAATAACTGTTAAATTTGAAGGAAGCTAGTTCTTTTATCTACAACAAATAATTCCTAATTCATAAACTACTAATGAAATGTCTTAGTTTTATGGAAAGGGGATTATTATGAGAGGAATACTAACTAGAAGAGAAAAAGAAGTATTTGAATTATTAGTAGAAGGCTTATCTACTAAAGAAATAGCTTTAACTTTAAAAATAAGTGAAAAAACAGTAAGAAATCATATATCTAATGTAATGCAAAAACTTGGTGTAAAAGGTAGAGCTAATGCTGTTATAGAATTATTAAAATTAAAAGAAATTAGTTTATAAAAGTACTAAACAAGTACTTTTTTTTATATACTTTACTAGGTGATTAATGTGCTAAGAAGAAAAGCCTTAAGAAAAATATTTATAACTACTATGAGTCTATTTATAATAATGACTATCTATTTAATACCATGTACAGAAAAAACATTAGAAACTAATTTAGAATTTGAATATATTACTAATCTTGCTAATTCTTCTATTTACTTATTAGATGAAAATAATCTTTTAGTAAAAACAAAAATATTATTAGATAACAAAGATACTACTAAAGATATAAAAGATATAATTACTAACTTAACTATAGGAAGTGATAATATCTTTCCAGATAATTTATATGGAGTTATTCCTAAAAATACTAAATTAAATGATGTTTTAATAGAAGACGATACGGCTAAATTAGACTTTTCTAAAGAATTATTAAATGTAGATAGTAATAGATCTAATAGTCTAATAGAATCTATTGTCTATTCTATTACTGAATTAGATAATATTAATAAAGTTATTATTACTGTAAATAATGAAGAATTAAAGACTTATCCTAATAGTGATAAATTAATTACTATGCCCATAGATAGATCTATAGGTATAAATAATGAATATACTTATAATAGTTTAAATAATCTTGTAAAAGTAGTTATTTACTATCAAGAATTAATAAATAATGATACTTATTATGTTCCTGTTACTAAGTATATAAATAATGATAAAGATAAGATTGATATAATAGTAGAAGAACTTACTACTAGTTATATTTATGAAGATAATTTAAGTAGTATTTTAAATGAGAATGTTAAATTAACTGATAAAGAGTTAGTTGATGATTTACTAATATTAGATTTTAATGAGGCCCTTTTAGAAAATGGAGAGTTAAAAGAAGAAGTAGTATATTTACTTAGTTATTCTGTTTTTGCAAATTATGATATAAATACTGTTAGTTTTAGAGTAGAAGGAAATGAGGTAAAAAACGTAACACGTAGTAGTTTAATCTAAAAATATATTGAAAGTTAAAATTAATAATGTTATACTTTAATTATAATGTAGGTGAGAAAATGAAAGAGAAAACGCAAGATAAAAAGAATAAGATAGCAACAATAGTAATATTATTAATTTTATTGATAGTTATAATAGCTTTATCATATGCAGCTTTTAGATTTTTTGGTGAAGGGCAAAAAGATAATATTGTTACATTAGGTAATTTGGAATTAACTCTTAATGAAGGTAATACTATTAATCTAGAAGATACATATCCACTAACAGATGCTGAAGGATTAGCTTTAGATGGTTATGATTTTACTTTATCTAATACTGGTACTGCTGATGTTGATTATGTAATTTATTTAGATAATGTTGCAATAGAAGCTCCTGATGTAAAATTAGATGATATGTATTTAAAATATAGTCTTGATAAGAATGATAGTACTGGTTATGCCGATTACTTAAATAATTTAGGAACAGACGGAAATAGAGTATTAGATCAAGGTACATTAAATAGTGGAGAAGAGAACAGTTATATTCTAAGAGTATGGCCAACTATAGAAATAGATGGAGATTTTGGAGGACAAGTTTGGAAAGGTAAACTTAGAATAACTGGAGATCAAGTTAGATAGAAAGAAGGTAAAAAAAATGAGAAGAATTTGTTTACAATATGTTACCTGGGGGGAGGGCAGTTTAGTAGTAATTTAGTTACTTTCTTTCATAATGCTATAAGAATAGAGTAAGGGATTATTCTATTCTTTTTTAGTGTAATTATGGAAGAAGTAAGATGATGAAAAAGATATTATTAGAAACAAGTTTTAGTAAGATATATATGATAGTAATGATTATAATAACTCTATTAATATTAGGAGGATACTTTTCTTACGCCATGTTTACTGTAACAAAAGAAAAAGAAAATGCCATAAGTATAGTAACAGGTAATCTAATTTCTGAGTTATTAGTTGATGGAGAAGAAGGGAATACCTTAACAGTATCTGCCAATAGTAGAAAAGACTTTATAGTAACCCTTAATAATCCTAATAATAGAATAGCAAGATTTAACTTTTATTATGTAGGAGACATACCTGATGGAGTAGATATAGACTATATAGAAGAAGAAAATTATAATACTCCACCAGTTGAGACTGGAATAAACTTAGAGAAAGTAGATACAACAGGAAGTAGTAATACTTATATAGTAAGAGTAGCCAATACAACAAGTAGTAGTGTAACAATTACTTTAGGAGTAAGTGTCGGACTAGATTATAATGATTTAGAGTTACCAGCAAATGGACATTTATTAAGAAAGATAATATCAACAGGAACAGTATCTGAAGTAATAGAAGATGATATTATGAATAACTTAAATTATGAAGATTCTGAACAGACCTTTGTAACAGGAAGTAATCCTTATAATTATATCTGGTATAGTGGAAAGTTATGGAGAGTAATGTCTATAGATACAAGTGATAATAGTGTAAAGTTAGTGACACAGTGGAATATAAGTACAATATCTTATGATGATAATAGTAGTGCCTTTGATGGTAGTTATATGGAAGAATGGTTAAATGATACAACAATAGATGGCTTTTTATATAATTTAAGAGAACCAGAGAAATTTATTAAGATGGATAGTAAATGGAATGCAAGTCAGATGTCCGATACTAGTAAACCACCAAGTGAAGAAGAGGGAGGAACAATAGTAGAAGATGTTGTAGGACTTTTAAATATTTATGAATATAATATGAGTGGTGCTTCTTGGTTAAATAATGAGCTTAATTGGTTAACTTTAACTTCAGAAACTACTGAAAATATATGGTATATTTCTTACACTAATGCTATTACAAATACTTTTTGTTCTTCACAGCAAGGTATACGCCCTTCTATTAATCTACAATCTAATATAACAATTATAGACGGAGATGGAAGTGAAGATAATCCCTATCGTCTAGAAGGTGATAATGATACTAATCTAGAAGGAATGCTTTTAAATACAAGATATAGTGGAGAATATGTAAGTTTTGGGACGGGTGATAATAATTTATATCGAATAGTAAGTCATGAAACAGAAGGGTTAACAAAAATAACAAGTGCAGAACCATTAAAAGAAAATGGAACATTTAAAACATTAGCATTTGGAGATAATAAAAATTATTCAAGTACAAATACAATAGGTAGTTTTCTGAATGGAGAATATTTAGATAGTGGCACTTATTTAACGAGCGAACAAATTAATATGGTAGAAGATAATATTATTTGGTATTTAGGTATAGTAGGCTCAGCACAAAGTCATTTATTAGGAAAATACACAGATACAAATATGAGTAATTTAACTTCAAATACAATTATTGCAACAATAGGATTACTAAGATATGGAGAATTAATGGCAGGACAATTTAATATAGTTAGTAATAATAATAATTACTGGACTTTAACACCATATCAAAGTACTACTGGTGTTCATCGTATAGCTAGTGCAGGATTTTCTGGGACATATGCTAGTAGTGCTTTATTCTCTATCAAACCCGCTCTAAACCTAAAACAAAACGTCATAATAACTTCAGGCGATGGCACCCTACAAAATCCATTTAACATTGAATTATCTAGTTAAAGAGGACTTACCTCTTTTTCTTTTCTTCATATAATATAATGGTGTTATGTATGGAAATAGATTATGAAGAGATTAAATATTTAGATAATCCTAATGTAATTGATATTAGAGAGCATTACTTATATGAAAGAGGACATCTTAAAGGATCTATTAATATACCTTTAAGAGTCTTAAGAACTATGCCAGAAAAATATCTATTTTTTGATAAAACATATTATTTGATTTGTGAAACTGGTTTTAATAGTAAAAGACTGTCAACTATTCTTAATAATAAAGGTTATCATACTTATAGTATTAAATCTGGTTATGAAAAATAACTCTTGACGAAAATTTGTTCAACCTATATTATTATATATAGGAGGCTTTATACATGGATTACTTAATTATAGGATTACTTATATTAATAATTATTTTAATAGTTATATCACTTATGAAAAATATTAATGAGTCTAAAATAACAGATAGACTTAATAATTTAGAGATTACAACAATAAAGGAGTTAAATGAATTTAAAGATGGTTTAACTAGAAATTTAACTGATGATTTTACTAAATTAAATGAAGGATTAGAGAAAAGATTACTAGCTATCAATGAGGCAGTTAATGAGAGAATTAATCAAAACTTTGAAAAGACTAATAAAACATTTACCT
>CAMMTE010000063.1:0-7112 GCA_946499755.1 uncultured Mycoplasmatota bacterium | reverse complement strand
AATGTAGGAGTACAACAGGGTGGAATAGAAGAAGTTAATCCTAAAGTAATTAGAGCTTCTAAATTAGATGAGATTTTATTATTTGTAAATGATAAAGATAAAAAAGAAATTTTATCTAATTATGAATTAATTACTGAAAAAGATAATGAACATGACTATGACATTTTAGATGATGAACCTGTTTATGTCATTAAAGATGAAGATAAGTCTAATAGTGACTTAGAGAAAGCTATTCTTGTTGATTATATGTTAACTAGTAAAGAGACTGAAGCAGTTAATATTCAAAATGAGATAAAAAAGGATATGCCTAGTACTATGCAAAATATGGCTGTAATAGATATCATTGAAATGCTACCAAGTAATGAACTTAATAAGATGAGAAAATCTATTAATGATCAGTTTAAAGATATGCCTGATAGTATTATAAGTCAAAGTGCAGTTGCAGCGATTAAACTAGAATATACAGAAGTAGGACTTGATACTGATGCTATTCAAACTAACTATATTATAATTACTGGTCTTAAAATGTTAGGATTATCTCTAATAAGTGTAGCATCAACAATTCTTACTGTATTACTTGGTGCTAGAGTAGGTTCTGGTCTATCTAAGAGAGTTAGAAAGAAAGAATTTACAAAAGTTTTAAACTTTGGTACAGCCGAATATAAAACTATTGGTATTTCATCATTAATTACTAGAAGTACTAATGATATTCAACAAGTACAAATGATGATTATTATGACATTAAGACTATTTATATATGCCCCTATAATTGCTTTTGGTGCAGTTAGAAAGGTATTTGAAACCGCTCCATCAATGACTTATATTATATGGTTAGGAATAGTTTGTGTCTTAACATTAATATTTACTTTATTTGCATTATCTATGCCTAAGTTTAAGAGAGTACAAAAACTTATTGATAAGTTAAACCAAGTAACAAGAGAAATTATTACTGGTATTCCTGTTATTAGAGCATTCTCTAATCAAAAATATGAAGAAGAAAGATTTAGCGTTGCGAATACTAACTTAAAGAAAACAAACCTATTTGTTAATAGAGTAATGAACTTAATGATGCCTGGTATGATGTTTATTATGAATGGTATTGTTGTTTTAATTATTTGGATAGGTGCTCATAAAATAGATGATGGCTTATTACAAGTTGGAGATATGTTAGCCTTTATTCAGTACTCAATGCAAATAATTATGTCATTCTTGATGATATCAATGTTTTCTATTATGTTACCACGTGCTAATGTTTCTGCTAACCGTATTATGGAAGTATTAGAAACAGATGAATCTATTAAAGATCCAGAGAAACCTAAAACATTTAGTAAGAGAATTAAAGGACTTGTTGAGTTTAAAAATGTAAGTTTTAGATATCCTGATAGTGATGAAGATGTTATTACTGATGTAACCTTTACAGCAAAACCTGGAACAACTACAGCTTTTATTGGTTCTACTGGTAGTGGTAAAAGTACTTTAATTAACTTAATACCAAGATTATATGATGTTACTAAAGGAGAAATATTAGTTGATGGTATAAATGTTAAAGATGTTAAACAGAGTGATTTACATGATAAAATTGGTTATGTTCCTCAAAAAGGTGTATTATTTTCAGGTACCATAGAGTCTAATATTAAATATAGTGATGAAGATATGTCTGATGAGAAAATGATAGAAGCAGCTCGTATTGCTCAAGCAGAAGAATTTATTCTAGCTAAAAAAGAAGGCTATAAGAGTCCAATAAGTCAAGGAGGTACAAATGTATCTGGTGGACAAAAACAAAGATTATCAATCGCTCGTGCTATTGCAAAAGATCCAGAGATTTACATCTTTGATGATAGTTTCTCTGCCCTTGACTTTAAGACTGATTTTGAACTAAGAAAAGCTTTATATGAATATGCTAAGAATTCAACTATCTTTATTGTCGCTCAACGTATTAATACAATACTTAAAGCAGATCAAATAGTAGTACTTGATGAAGGTAAAGTAGTTGGTATAGGAACTCATAAAGACTTACTTAAAAATTGCTCTGTCTATCGTGAAATAGCTGAGTCTCAACTTACAAAGGAGGAGTTAGAAAATGCCTAGAGGAGGAATGAATGGAACTGCAAAAGCTAAAGATTTTAAAGGTACTTTAAAGAAATTACTTAAGTATTTAGGTACTTATAAAGTAAGTTTAGTCTTTGTTGTTATCTTTGCTGTTTGTAGTGCAGTATTTTCAATAATTGGTCCTAAAATATCAGGACAAGCCACAACAGAAATATTTAATGGACTTGTAGGTAAAGTAATGGGAACTACTAGTGGTATAGATTTTTCTAAAGTAGGAACTATTCTTTTAACTCTCTTATCTTTATATATAATAAGTGCCATATTTCAATATTTACAAGCTTTCATTATGAGTGGAGTAAACCAAAAAGTTACCTTTAATTTAAGAGAGCAAATATCTCATAAAATGCATAAATTACCTCTATCTTATTTTGAAAGTAAAACAACAGGAGAAATTTTATCAAGAGTTACAAATGATGTGGATACTTTATCACAGAGTTTAGATCAATCAATTTCTCAAGTCTTAACTTCTGTTACTACTTTAATAGGTGTTATTGTTATGATGTTAACAATTAGTCCTCTAATGACTTTAGTAACTTTAGTTATTGTTCCAATCGCTTTATTTATGATGAGTTTTATTATGAAACACTCTCAAAAATACTTTTTAAATCAACAAAAGTATTTAGGAAATATCAATGGTACAATTGAAGAAGCTTATTCAGGACATACTGTTATTAAGTTATTTAACGGAGAAGAAAAGACTATTGAAGATTTTAGTAAAACTAATGAGAAATTATATAATTCGGCATGGCGTGCTCAATTCTTTTCAGGAATGATGCATCCAATCATGAACTTTATTGGTAATATTGGTTATGTTTTAATATCTATTTTAGGAGGATATTTAGTTATCCAAGAAAAAATTCAAGTAGGAGATATCTTATCATTTACTCAGTATATTAGAAACTTTATGAATCCTCTTGCCCAAATTGCCCAAATAGGTAATATGATTCAGTCAATGGTAGCGTCTGCTGAAAGAGTCTTTGAATTCTTAGAAGAAAAGGAAGAAGTTCCTGATGTTAAGAAAGTTACTTATGACTTAGATAAAATGGGTAATACTGTAACTTTTGAAGATGTTAAGTTTGGTTATAATAAAAACAAAATTATTATCAATGACTTTAGTGCTAAGATGCATAAAGGTCAAAAGATTGCCATTGTTGGCCCAACAGGAGCAGGTAAGACAACTATTGTAAAACTATTAATGAGATTCTATGATGTTAATTCAGGTTCTATTAAAATAGATGGAGTTGACATTAGAGATATGAAGCGTGATGATTTAAGAAGTCTCTTTGGTATGGTTTTACAAGATACATGGCTTTATAGTGATACCATTAAAGAAAATATTCGTTATGGTAACTTAAATGCTAGTGATGAAGCGGTATATGATGCAGCGATTGCAAGTCATGTAGATCACTTTATTAGAACAATGCCAGAAGGTTATGATATGGTTTTAAATGAAGAAAGTGATAACGTATCTGCTGGTCAAAAACAATTATTAACTATCGCCAGAGTTATTCTTAAAGATCCTAAAATCTTAATTTTGGATGAAGCGACAAGTAGTGTTGATACTAGAATGGAACAATTAATTCAACAAGCTATGGATAACTTAATGGAAGGTAGAACAAGCTTTGTTATCGCTCATAGACTTTCTACTATTAAAAATGCTAACCTTATATTAGTAATGAAAGATGGAGATATCGTAGAACAAGGAACTCATGATGAATTACTTAAGAAAAATGGTTTCTATGCCGAACTTTATAATTCCCAATTTGAAAGTGTTGCAGAATAGATGGAATTTCCCATCTATTTTTCTTTATATAATAAGAAAGTTATACTTAAAAATCGAATTTATGTATAGTACATACCTTTTTCTTTTCTTCTACTTGAACTTACCTAAAAAAAATGCTAAACTATTTTTAGTAATTGTAGTGAGGTGATAATATGAATGATAAAACAAGATTATTCAAAATAGTAACTGATGATCAAGCTAAGATACATAAAACCTTATATGAAGTTTATAACTCTTTAAAAGAAAGAGGTTATAATCCTACAAATCAAATAGTAGGTTACTTAATTAGTGGTGATCTAGGTTATATTTCAAGTTATCAAGATGCAAGAAGTAAAATAAAAACTATTGATAGAAGTAAGATAGTAGAAGTGCTACTTACTAGTTTCTTAAATAAATAATGCGTTATTTAGGACTAGATTTAGGTACTAAGACTATTGGCCTTGCCATTAGTGATAAAACTGCTTTAATCGCTACTTCTTATAGTGTTTTACATCATGATAACAATCCTAATTCTTGTTTAGATGACTTAATCAATATCATTAACAAAGAACAAATAGATGCCTTAGTATTAGGTCTACCTAAAAATATGAATAATACTTTAGGTAATAGAGCAGAGGAGACTTTAAAATTTAAAGAATTTTTAGAATCTAAACTATCTATACCTATCTATTTAGAAGATGAAAGACTTACTACTAAAAGTGCCGAGTATTACTTAATAGAAGGTAATACTAGTCGTAAGAAACGAAAAAAAGTAATAGATAAAGTAGCTGCTACAATTATATTACAATCATTTTTAGATCAAAGGAGAAATTAATATGGATGGAAAAAATCAATTTAAATTAAAAGATGAATATGGTAATGAAACAGTATATGATGTATTATTTACTTTTGATAATGAAGAGACTAATAAAAGTTATATCGCTTATACTGATAATAGTGTAGATGAAAAGGGTAATGTTCAAGTATATGCTAGTGTTTATTATCCTGGAACTGATTCTACTAGGTTAGATCCAATTGAAACTGAAAAAGAATGGCAAGTAATTGAAAAAATTCTTGAGACTATTCAAGAGGAAGTACAAAAACAAACTGAAAATAAAGACGAAGAATAAAAACATAGTGGGAGTTGGCAGTATGAATAAAAAACGTATATTAGCTTTAATACTTGGTATTCTAGGATTTTGTTTAATTATAGCATTTGTAGTTTATCAATATAATACTAGTCCTGTTGATAAAAGTAGTAATGCAGATATTGAAGTAGTTATTCCTAGTGGAATGTCTACAGATAATATTGCCAAGACATTACGTGATAAAGACTTAATTAGAAATGAAACATTCTTTAAAGCTTATCTTAAATTAAATAATGTTAGCAGTCTTAAAGCTTCTACTTATCTTTTAAAGAAAAGTATGAGTTTAGATGAAATAGTAAGAATATTAGAAAAAGGTAATAATTCTGATAGTATTAGATTAACTTTTAAAGAAGGAGAAACCATTAGAGATTATGCTAAAGTAATAGGAGAATCTACTAATATTAGTGAAGAAGAGTTTATAAATACTATTAATAATAGAGAATATCTTAGTACTTTAATAAGTAATTATTGGTTCTTAACAGATGAAATTTTAAATGAAGAGATATATTATCCTTTAGAAGGTTATCTTGCTCCTGATACTTATGAGTTTTCTTTAACTAATTTAACTAGTGAAGATATTATAACAACACTATTAGATGAAGAAGCTAGTAAGTTAGAACCTTATAAAGATATATTAGAACAAGGTAATATCCATAGTACTTTAACCCTAGCTAGTATAGCAGAACTTGAAGGTGTTAAAGATGAAGATAGAAAGATGATTATAAGTGTTTTTAATAATAGATTAAATAATGGTATGAATCTTGGTAGTGATGTTACTACTTATTATGCATTTAATGAAAAGATGGATTCTGATTTAACAAGTGAAATGTTTAATACGTATAATCCTTATAATACAAGAAGTAGTGAAATGGCAGGACGTTTACCAATAGGACCAATATGTAACCCATCAGTATCTAGTATTGAAGCAGCGATATATCCAAGTACTTCTGATTATTTATACTTTGTAGCAGATAAAAATAGAAATGTTTATTTTACTAGAAGTGCTAGTGAACATGAAGAAAAGGTAAGAGAGTTAAAAGAAAATGGGGAGTGGATATGGTAAAAAATACTTATACACAAATCAAAGAAATTAAAGAATATGCTATTATTAATAAAGTACCTATTATGCAAGATGAAGGAATTGACTTTTTAACAACATTTATTATTAAACATCAAATAAAAAACGTATTAGAAATAGGAACTGCTATAGGATATTCTGCTATTATGATGACTTTGTGTAGTCCTAATATTAAAGTTACAACAATAGAACGAGACGAACAAAGATATATGGAAGCTTTAAAGAATATTAAAAAGTTGAATTTAGAAGATAGAATAACTCCAATATTTAATGATGCTTTAAATGTTAAATTAGATGATAAGTATGATTTGATATTTATAGATGCTGCTAAAGCACAAAATATTAAATTCTTTGAGTTATTTGAAAGAAATCTAAATCCTGAAGGATATATAATTACAGATAATATGTATTTTCATGGTTTAGTTAAAAAGAATGAAAAAGAAATAGTTAGTCGTAATTTAAGAGGAATAGTTAGAAAGATTAAAGACTATATTACTTTTTTAAAGAATAATGATAGATATAATACAACTATATATGATGTTGGTGATGGTATAGCTGTTAGTGAAAAGAAAACTAAGTGAGGTGTTTTAAATGATTTATGTATTAGCTACTGCTGATGCTTGTAATGATTATGCATTAGCACATATATTATCTTTAACGCAAACTGCTTTTGATATTATATGTATTGTAGTACCTATAATATTAATTATTAGCTTAATTATAACTATAGCAAGGATTATAACTGATCCAGATCAAAAACATTTTATTAGAAAAATAATATCACAAATTGTATCAGCTATTATAATCTTTTTATTACCAACAATATTAGATATAATAATGGTTTGGTTACCAGATGGAGGCGATTCCTTTAATATTACTTCATGTTGGCAAGCAGCAAGACAAAGAAGTAGTGAAGTAACAATAGGGGAAATAGTAAATATAGATGAATTAAATAAGTAGTGTAGAATGACAAACTTCTTTCTACTAGAAATAGGATAAAATGACGAATTAATTT
>CAMMTE010000062.1:0-7233 GCA_946499755.1 uncultured Mycoplasmatota bacterium | reverse complement strand
TAATAGAAATAGGTGATTACATGAAAAATATTTCTAATTGGCAAGATACTGTTAATAATGAAGATAGATATGAATCATTAAAAGAAAATATAGATGTAGATATTTTAATAATTGGTGGAGGTATTACAGGATGTAGTACCTTTTATCAATTTAAAGATGATAATAGAAAAATAGCTTTAGTTGAAAAAAATAGAATAGGTAGTGGAGCATCTAGTAGAAGTAGTGCTAAACTAACTTTTTTACAAGAAGATATTTATACTAAACTTAAATCTATTTTCGGAAGAGATAAAACATATCTTTATTATCGTAGTCAAAAAGAAGCACTTAGTACTATTAAAAAGCTAATAGAAAAAGAAAATATAGATTGTGATTTTAAGAGTAGTAAATCTTATCTATATACAATAGATTTTAATAATATTAAAAAAATCGAAAAGGAAAAAGAAATACTTTCATCTTTTGGAGAAAAAACTATATCTATTAAAAAATTGCCTAATAATATAAAAATAAAAAGTGGCTTTTATGTCAATGATACTTATACTTTTCATCCTTTAAAATATATTAAAGAAATAGTAAAAAAATCTATTAGTACTAATCATAAAGTCTATGAGAATACAAAAATAATTAAAATAGAAAAATGTGAAAATTATTATAAATGTTATACCGAAAATAATATTATTAAAACTAAATATATAGTACTGGCACTACATTATCCTTATTTTTTATTTCCTTATTTAATGCCTTTAAAAGTATATTTAGAAAAGTCTTTTTTATGTTGTTCTAGAAAAGAAAAATGCTTTGACTTTAATGCTATCAACATAGAGAAGCCACTTAACTCTATTAGATATTATAATAATTATTTATTAACTGTCTCATCATCATCTAATTTAGCATTTTCATCAAATAGTAAAAAGATGGTAGATGAATTATTACAAAATACTAATATAAATAATTATGAATATATTTGGAGTAATTATGATTTAATAACTCTAGATCATTTACCTTTAATAGGCTTTATAGATAAAAATATAATTATTTCTACTGGTTATAATACCTGGGGTAATACTAATAGTGTTATAGCAAGCACTATTATTAAAGATTTAATAGATAATAAAGCTAATATATATAAAGATTTATTTAATCCTAAAAGATGTTTTAATAAAGGAAAATTAATTAATTATCCAATAAATATTTATAGTAATATTTATAGTTTTATAGATAGTAAAGTAAATAAAAATAAATCATTTTATAATGGTAATCCTAAGTTTATAAATAAAAATGGTAAGAAAATAGCAATATATAAAGATGATAAAGGTAAGGAACATATTGTTTATAATAAATGTCCTCATTTAAAATGTAGTTTGGTATTTAATGAAGTAGAGAAGACTTGGGATTGTTCTTGTCATGGTTCTAGATTTGATTTAGATGGTAAATGTATTATGGGACCAAGTAACTTTGATATAAGTTATAAATAGTTATTTTCCTAATATTTAATTTATGTTATACTAAAGTAGTAAAGGATTGATAATTATGAATGATGAAATAATTAGAAAGAGTAAAGTAAGTATATTAAAAAGTTATGGAGAAAATTTTACTAAAAAGGAATATATTACTAATCCTGCTATTGGTAGAGAAGAAGAAATTAAACAATTAGTTTTAATACTATTAACCCCTGAAAAATCTGCTATTTTAACAGGAAAACCTGGTGTTGGTAAAACGGCTATCGTAGAAGGACTTGCTTATCGTATTCAAATTGGTAATGTTCCTGATCTTTTAAAGAATTATCAAATTATTAAAGTTAACACATCAGCATTACTTGGAGTTGATCCTGATACTGGAGAGAGTAAAATACAAATACTTTTAGATGAATTAAAGAGTTATTCTAATTTAATTTTATTTATAGATGAAATCCATACTTTAATGGGTAGTAAAGGAGAATCACTTGACTTTGCTAATATGTTTAAACCAGGTCTTGATAGAGGAGATATTAAAGTAATAGGTGCTACTACTACAGAAGAATATGAAACTTATATATTAAGAGATAAAGCTTTTGTTAGACGTTTTCAAAAGGTAGAAGTAGCAGAACCAACAAGAGAACAAACTATCGCTATATGTATGGGAACACTTCCTAAAATAGAGAAAAAAACAGGTGCTAAGTTAATGTATGATCCTTATGTAAAAGAAAAGATAATGGCTTTTCTTACTGACCTTACTAGTGAATATAGAAGAATATATGAAATAGGATCAAGATACCCTGATGTTACTTTAACAATATTACAACAAGCTTTTTCTTATGCTATTTATAATAATAGACATGAAGTAAATATCTTTGATATAGAAAAAGCGATAGAAAATACTAAAAATGTTTATCCTGATGTCATAAAAAAAGAACTTCCTAGATTTAAAGAAGAGTTTAAACAAGAAATATCAGATGGTCTTGATAGAGGATTACAAAATGCTTAAAAAAGTAGCTTATTATCTAAGACTATTATCATTAATATTCTTTGCTATATTCATATCTTTATTACTTGAAGTAATCTTTAATTGTAGCTTATTTGGTATAACTTTTCTTGCTATGTGTGGTTTATTTATCTTAATAAATATTTTTACTCTTTTAACAAGAAAAGAAATATATAAAGAATTAATTAGTTATAACTTAATCTCTACAGCTTTAACATTTTATTTAGGTATTATAGTAGTAAAACTATATACAGATTATAGAGCGACTAGTTTAATGTATACACTAAATTATGATTACTTTAAGACTAACTTTATTATTATAGATTTAGTAATACTAGGAATTATTTTAAATACGTTATTTATATATTTTTGGGATAGAACAAAAGAAGACTAATTGCCTTCTTTTATTTTATATCAATAAGTTTTTTATTTTCATTTTCATCAATTTTTGGAATAGAAATACTTAATGTACCATTATCAAATTTCGCTTCAATAGCATCTTCTTTAATATCTCCTAAATAGAAACTTCTACTGATTTTACCATAACTTCTTTCACGACGTAGATATTTTTTATCTTCATCTTTCTCTTCATCATTAGAAGATTTTTCAGCAGTTATAACTAAGTTTCCTTTATTACATTCTACTTTAATTTCTTCTTTCTTAAATCCTGGTAAATCCATTTCTACATGATATGTGTTATCTTTCTCATAGATATCACAATTCATTAATTTAGTTCCTTCATTTCCAAATAATTGATCAAATGCATTATCAAAATAAAATCTTGTTGGTAACATATATTATCACTTTCCTTTCACAATTATGTTATAGCACCATTTTTAGCACTTGTCAAGCATAAGTGCTAACTATTTTTATTTTTTCCAAAAACTTTTATTTTATACATAAATATGTTAAAATAAGTAGCAGTAAAGGAGGAGTATTATGCATTTACCAGATTTTAAAGAAGCTAGAACTAGTAATAAATTAGAATATAAGAAGATTAGATATAATATAGAAGATAAATATAAAGATAAATATAAAGGTAAACTTTGTTATCTTAGAACTTATGGTTGTCAAATGAATGAACACGATAGTGAGAATATTAAAGGTATATTAGAAGAGTTAGGATATAGTTTTACTAGTGATATGGATAAAGCTGACTTAATTATTTTAAATACTTGTTCAATAAGAGAAAATGCACATAATAAAGCTTTTGGATTATTAGGGAGAATTAAACATTTAAAAGAGTCTAAGAAAGATTTAAAAGTAGGTTTATGTGGTTGTATGGCTCAAGAAGAGATAGTTGTTAATACTATTATTAATAAATATCCTTTTGTTAATTTTGTTATAGGTACCCATAACTTCTATGAATTACCTAATATTTTAGAGAAAAATGAAAAGGAAGAAAAACAACAAGTAGAAGTATATTCAAGAGAAAGGGATTTAATAGAAGATATGCCTATAGATAGAGCTAGTAAACATAAAGCTTATGTTAATATTATCTATGGTTGTGATAAGTTCTGTACTTATTGTATAGTACCTTATACTAGAGGAAGACAAAGAAGTAGAGAAAAAGAAGATATCTTAAATGAGATAAATGATCTAGTTAAAGAAGGTTATAAAGAAGTAACTCTATTAGGTCAAAATGTTAATGCTTATGGAAAAGATTTATATAGTGATTATTCCCTTGCAGAACTACTAGAAGATGTTGCAAAGACTAATATACCTAGAATTAGATTTATGACAAGTCATCCATGGGACTTTAATGATAAGATGATAGAAGTAATCGCTAAATATAAAAATATAATGCCAAGTATTCATTTACCAGTACAATCAGGTAGTAATAGAATCTTAAAGTTAATGGGAAGACGTTATACAAAAGAGAGTTATTTAACACTATTTCATAAGATGAAAGAATTAATTCCAAACTGTGCTATTTCTACAGATATAATAGTTGGTTTCCCAGGTGAAACAGAAGAAGATTTTAATGAGACATTAGATTTAGTTAATACTTGTAAATATGATAATGCTTATACTTTTATTTATTCTCCACGTGTTGGTACTCCTGCTAGTAGACTTAAAGATGATATAAGTAAAGAAGAAAAAGAACAAAGATTATATAAGTTAAATGATACAGTAAATAAATATTTTAAAGAGAATAATTTAAAACTAGTAGGTAAAGTAATTCCTGTATTAGTAGATGGTATAAGTGAGAAGAAAAATGAATACTTTGGTTATAGTGATACTAATAAATTAGTTAATTTTACAGGTGATAATATAGAAATAGGTAGTATTGTAAATGTTTTAATAATAGATGCTAAGACTTGGAGTTTAGATGGAAAAGTTAGTGAGTAATGAAGAGATTAAAGAAAAGTGTGAAGAATTAGTAAAAGCGTTAAAAGAAGATAAGAAATATATAGAATATATAAGGTTAAGAGAAGAGTTAAAGAATAATAAAGACATTATGAGTAAGATGCAAGAGATAAAATCTTTACAAAAAAGATATATTAAAAGTGCTTATTTAGATAAAGATATAGAATTAAAGTTAAAGGAATTAAATAAAGAATTAGAGAAAAATACTTTATATAAAGATTATATAAGTAAAGAAAAAGAGATAAATAATATTTTAATGACTATAACTGAAGGATTAAATATAACTTTTATAAATATTTTAAATAAATAACTTGCTAATTAACTAATATTTATGATAAGATTAGGCTAATAAGAGTAGGAAAGAAGGTAAAAATATGAAGAGAATTTGTTTACAAAATGTTACCTGGGGGGGGGCAGTTTAGTAGTAATTTAGTTACTTTCTTTCATAATGCGTTAAGAATAGAGTAGGAGCATTCTATTCTTTTTTATGTGCATTAATGAAAGGAGTAAACTATGAAGAAATTATTAAATGTAAGTTTTAGTAAAATATATGTAATAGGAGTAATATTAATAAGTGTATTATTAGTAGGAGGATACTTTTCTTATGCTGTGTTTACAGTATCAAAAGAAAGAAGTAATGCTATTAGTATAGTAACAGGTAACTTAATATATGATTTGAAAGTAGATGGAGATGATATAGAAAGTCTTGTTGTACCTGCAAATACAACAATAGAGTTTATAGTAACACTAACAAATCCTAATAATAGAATAGCACGATTTAACTTTTATTATTTAGATGAACTACCTTCAGGAATAAGTGCAGGATATGTAGTAGAAGAAAATATGAATATACCACCAGTAGAGCAAGGAATAAACTTAGAAAAAGAAGGAACAAGTGGTTCTAGTAATACTTATAAAATAAAAGTAACAAATCCAATCGATAGTAGTATAACAATAAATTTAGGGGTAAGCGTAGGACTAGACTATAATGATTTATCTTTACCTAGTGATGGCCATTTGTTTGAAGAGTATAAAGTTAATTTGTCAGATATAGTATTAACTAATGAAGGATTAAATGGACATTATTTTGATGATGGAATAGATACTTTTATAACAGGAACAGATCCTAATAATTATATCTGGTATAGTGGAAAATTATGGAGAGCAGTGCTTGTTAATAATGAAGAAAAGACTACTAAATTAGTAACCCAGTGGAATATAAGCACAATTAACTATTCAAGTGGTAATGCAAATTTTAAAGATAGTTATATAGAAGAATGGTTAAATGATACTACAGTAGATGGCTTTTTAGGTAATTTAAGAGATCCAGAAGATTTTATTGTGATGGATGCAAAGTGGAATGTTACAATAGATTCTACTGAGTTAGGAAATGTAGTAAGACCATCAGATGAGAAAACAGTAAACAAAGCAGTAGGACTGTTAAACATGTATGAATATCAAACTAGTTATAGAAATACCACGTATAGTAATGGCTATTTAAATAATGGACTTTACTGGTGGACGTTAACATCATATAGTGAATATATGCCACGATTTGTAGGACATGATGGTAATAGTACAACTTCATCTCCTTCTAATAATTCTCGAGGTATTCGTCCAACTATATATATGAAGTCTAATGTAGAAGTTGTAAGTGGTGATGGAACGATAAATAATCCTTATAGATTAAGCGGAGACAATGATATTAATCTATCAGGGACACTTTTAAATACAAGATACAGTGGTGAATATATAAAGTTTGGTAATGATGAAAATAATTTATATCAAATAGTAAGTCATGAGACCAAAGGATTAACTAAAATAACTAGTGCCGAGCCACTTAAAGATTCTGAAGCCTTTAAAACATCAGCATTTGGAAACACATCTTTATTTTCTATTAATAATATAATTTCTACTTTTTTAAATAATGATTATTTAAAAAAGTATGTAGGTGATAAGTATAGCCAAATGATTGAAGATAATACTATATGGTATTTAGGCACAGTAGAAAATGGTTCATATAAGTTAGCAAAATACAATGATGCAACAGGTAATAATATTACATCTACAATAACTACAGATAAGGTTGGACTTTTGCGTTATGGAGAATTAATGGCAAGTCAATCTGAAAGATATGCTGAAAAAGATACTGCTTTAATTACAAATCTAACTATATCTTATTGGACCTTAAATCCATATAGTAGTCAATATGTATATGCAATTAGTGCTTATAATAGTGCTTATGCTTATGAACTATCTGATGAGATAGGTATTCGTCCTGCATTAAATCTAAAACACAATGTTATAATAACAAGTGGAACAGGAACAAAGTCTGATCCCTTCACTATTGACTGAGTAACGGACAGTTTTAGTGAAAGTATTTAAAAAGAAAGAAAAAACAAATAT
>CAMMTE010000061.1:0-7247 GCA_946499755.1 uncultured Mycoplasmatota bacterium | reverse complement strand
GGAGTTCCAGTCCTCACATCAAACCCTGTACTTTCAGTGCAGGGTGGTTGATAAAAGTAATTACCAATAACCGCGAGAAATCAGGTAAAAAACAAGGTGGTCAAGTTGGTCATAAAGGAGAAACTTTAACTAAAGAAAAAATAGATAAAATGATAGAAAATAAAGAAATTGATAGAATAATAATAGTAGAAGAAAATAAAAATAAATTAACAGAAAATAATACACCAATTGTAACTTATGAAATAGATATTAAAGTAGAAAAAGTCTTAATAAAACATGTTTACTATCCAACTACTCCTCAAAACATTACTTCTAGTCCGGTAATATATGGAAATAATATAAAATCAATAAGTGCCTTAATGTATATGAAAGGTTCTTCTTTAGATGCAATAAAATCATTACTAGGTGAATTTACTGATAATAAATTAATTCCATCAAAAGGTTCTATATACAGTTGGATTCATGGACTATCAGATGTACTATCTAATACAGAATATGAAAAAATCAAAAAAGAATTATTAAAGAGTCTCGTTTTACATGTTGATGAAACTCCAATTAAAATTAATGGAGAACAATATTATATACATAACATTTCAAATGGCGAGTATACTTTACAATATGTTAGTAAAAAAAGAGGAGAAAAAGCGATAAAGGACTTTGGACTTTTAAAGCAGTTTAATGGCATATTAGTCCATGACCACTTTATCATGTATTACAATTATGGAAGTGGAAATGCAGAATGTAATGTTCATGCTTTAAGATATTTAAAAGGAGTTACAGATTTTACTGAACATAAATGGGCTAAGAAACTTTCTGAACTGTTAATAGAAATGAAGAATAGAAAAGAAGAATTAATAGCATCTGGTGTAGAAAGAATTTCTGATACAGAATATGAAAGCTTTAAAAATAGATATTTAGAAATCTTAAAAGAAGGTAATCTTGAATATAAAAAAGATTTAAAAACAAATTCTTATAAAAAAGATGAGAGAAGATTATTAAATCGTTTAGAAAAATATGTAGATAATCATTTACTATTTTTGAAGAAGTTTTATGTTCCATTTTCTAATAACAGAGCAGAAGCAGATTTAAGATTTGCAAAGATTAGACAAAAGATTGGTAAGTTTAGAAGTATTGAAGGAGCGAATAACTTTGTAGTTATAAGAAGTTTTACATCTACCTGTTCTAAAAATAAAAAGTCTTTAAACTCTTCCTTAAAAGAGATTTTTAGTAATAAAACAGTTTTGGCATAAAAATAGATAGAACTTGATAGTCCTACCTAATTTTTGTCATGTTCTATCTGAACTGTAACATTTATTTGATAATATTCTTAAAAATGACTTGCAAAAGTTAGTTATCTGGTATAGAATTAGATTATAAAGACTTAATATTAGGAGGAATCATATGAAAATTACATCTGTAAATGTACGTAAAATTGAAAAAGAAGGAAGTCGTATGAAAGGAATTGCATCTGTTTTAATAGATGATTCATTTGCTGTTCATGACATTAGAATAATTGAAGGAGATAATGGTCTATTTATTGCTATGCCTAGTAGAAAGACACAAGCTGGTGGATATAGAGATATTGCTCATCCTATTAATCCAGAAGTTAGAGCAATGTTTCAAGATAAGATTATTGAAGCTTATAACAATATTAAAGATGAAAATAAAGAAGAGGAATAATCTTCTTTTTTTTAGCATATCATTTATTAGGTGATGATATGGAAAGTAAAGAAGCAATTATAAATAATTATAATCATAGTATTACTATTACAGAAAGAAAAAATTTACTTATTACAGGAGTTAAAAAGATAGAGAATTTTGATAGTGAAGAATTTTTATTAGAGACTGTTATGGGGTTTTTAGTTGTTAAAGGTGAAGAATTAGAACTTGTTAAGCTTGATACTCTTGCTGGTAATGTTTCTATAAAGGGATTAATAAAGGGCTTTTCTTATATGGATGATAATAATAAAAAAGTTAAAGAAAATAATAGTGTTTTTAATCGTTTATTTAAATGATGAGTTTAAGTGAACAAGTATTTTCTATGATTTTCTCCTTCATTTATGGGATTGTTTTATCTATTCTTTATAATTTTAACTATAATTTATTATTTAGCAAAACAAAGATATCTAAAGTTATTTTTAATTTGTTATTTGTATTAGACTTAGTACTTTTATATTTTCTTATAATAAAAAAAATAAATGGAGGTATTATTCATCCATATTTCTATTTATTAATAATCTTAGGTTTTATATCTTGCTTTTCTTTATTTAAAAGATTAAGAAAGTTTTTAAAACCCACTAAAGATATGCCTAAAAGTGTAAAATAAGACTAGAAATGATTGAACTAGTCTTTTTATGATACTATAATATATGTTAGGAAAGTGGGTGTTATAATGGCTAAAAGAAAAAAGAAAAAAAAGTTAGGACCAGTTCTTTTACTTGGTATTTCTTTTGCTGTTATTACATTTACAACATTTACAATTTTTAGATACTGGACAGAGATATATAATAAATATCAAGAGAAGGGAGAACTAAAAAAAGAACTTGCTTCTTTAAAGGATAAAGAGGAAGAATTAGAGTCTGATGTTGATAAATTACAAGATTCTGATTATGTGGCTAGATATGCTAGGGAAAAGTATTATTATTCTAAAGATGGTGAATTAATTTTGAAAATACCTGATGATGATAATAATGATAGCGAACAATAGATGTGGAGGCTTATTAATGGATGTTTTAGAATTATATAAAGATATAAAAATAAAAGATGGAGATGTTTTAGTATTTGGTTGTAGTTATGGACCTGATTCTATGGCTTTGTTTAAAACTTTATTGGAACTTAGAAAAAAATATGATATTAAATTAGTTTGTGCACATGTTAATCATAGTAAAAGAAAAGCTAGTGAAGTAGAAAAAGTTGAATTGGAAGAGTTCTGTAAAAAGAATGATGTAATCTTTGAATATATGAAAATAGAAAAATATGGTGATGATAATTTTCATAATGAGGCGAGAAATATTAGATATAATTTTTTTGAAGAGGTTGTTTTAAAATATAATGCTAAATGTCTTTTAACAGCACATCATGGTGATGATTTGATGGAAACAATATTAATGAGGATCGCTAGAGGTTCTACTTTAAAGGGATATGCTGGATTTAAGAAACTTGTTAAGATGAATGGATATTTTATATATAGACCTTTTATATCTCTTACTAAGGAAGAACTTGTTAATTATTGTCATAAATATAATATCCCTTATGCAATAGATGCTAGTAATAATAGTAGTGTTTATACTAGAAATAGGTATAGAAAAGAAGTTTTACCTTTTCTTAAAAATGAAGATAAAAATATTCATTTAAAATATTTAAAATTTAGTAATCTTTTAAATGAAGCGGATGATTTTATAGAAGAAGAAGCTAGTAAAGCGATTATTAAAGTGATTAAAGATAATAAACTTTATATTGATAATTATTTGGAACTTAATAAATTTTTACAAAGGATTGTGTTAGAAAGATTTATTTCTTCTTTTTATCAGGATGATCTTATTCTTATAAATGATAAACATTTAGATTTAATTGAAAAAATCATTAAGAGTAAGAAGAGTAATAGTAGTGTTAATTTACCTAACGATGTAGAAGTTGTTAAGAGTTATAATATTCTTAGTATTAGTCGTAATCCTTCTTTACTAAGTAATTATGAAATAGAAGTTAGTGATGAAGTGTTACTTCCTAATGGACATAAATTAAAAAGATTAGATGAAGTGTTAGGGAATAGTAATAATATAATTAAACTTTCTAGTAAGGAAGTGTTTTTACCTTTGATAGTTAGAACAAGAAAAGTTGGTGATGTAATTTCTATTAAAGGTGGAGGTCATAAAAAAGTAAAAGATGTTTTTATAGATGCAAAAGTACCTTTAAAGGAAAGAGATATGTGGCCAGTAGTTGTTGATAGCTTAGGACATATTGTTTTTATACCAGGATTAAAAAAATCTAAATTTGATAAGACTAATAATGATTTTTATGATATAATACTGAGATATGAGTAGAAAAAGGAGAGATTTTTCATGAATGTAAATAAAAAAGTAGTTAAAAAAGGTTTACTTCCTTATGTATTTTTACTTTTAGTAATGCTTGGAGTCTTTTACTTTGTTAGTGTTGCTAGTCAAAAAGTAAATGTATTAACTTATAATGAGTTTATGAATGAATTAAATAATAAGGATGTTGAAAGTATTGAGATAACTCCAAGAGAAAGAGCGCAAGTTTATGAAGTTACTGGTAAGTTAGATGGATATGAAGAAAATGAATCTTTCTTTGTTAGAATTCCTTTATCTGATCAAGTTATGAAGAAAATTGTGGAAGCTAGTGATGCTGATGATTTTGAAATTGTTAGTAATGGTGATCCAGAAGCTAGTACATTTCTTTTAATACTTGTTAATTTCTTACCAATTATCTTATTACTTGTTGTTGGCTTTTGGTTTTTAAATAAACAAATGGGTGGAGGTAAGAATTCACTTGATTTTGGTAAAAGTAAAGCTAAGCTTTCTAGTGATAAGAATAAAGTTACTTTTAAAGATGTAGCTGGACTTAATGAAGAGAAAGAAGAAGTTAAAGAGTTAATAGACTTTTTAAAGAATCCTAAAAAGTTCCAAAAGTTAGGAGCTAGAATTCCTAAAGGAGTACTTTTATATGGTCCTCCAGGAACAGGTAAAACTTTACTTGCTAGGGCAGTAGCTGGAGAAGCGAATGTTCCATTCTATTATATTAGTGGATCTGACTTTGTTGAGTTGTTCGTTGGTGTTGGGGCAAGTCGTGTTCGTGATATGTTCCAACAAGCTAAGAGAACTGCTCCTTGTCTTATCTTTATAGATGAGATTGATGCGGTAGGTAGACAACGTGGTACTGGAATTGGTGGTGGACATGATGAAAGAGAGCAGACATTAAACCAATTACTTACTGAGATGGATGGATTTGGTGAAAATGAAGGTATCATTATTATTGCTGCTACTAATAGACCTGATGTATTAGATCCTGCACTTCTTCGTCCAGGACGTTTTGATAGACAAGTTACTGTTAATTTACCAGATGTAAAGGGTCGTGAAGAAATACTTAAAGTTCATGCTCGTAACAAAGTATTAGCTCCTTCTGTTAATATTCCAGCACTTGCAAAGAGAACTCCAGGTTATTCTGGTGCAGACCTTGAAAACTTACTTAATGAAGCGGCTTTACTTGCTGTTAGACGTAATAAAGATGCTATTACGATGAGTGAGATAGATGAAGCAAGTGATAGAGTGTTAATGGGACCTGCTAAGACTAGTACTAAAAGAAGTGAAGCAGATCGTAAGTTGGTTGCATATCATGAATCTGGTCATGCTGTTGTTGGTATCAAGTTAAATGGCGCTAGTGATGTTCAAAAGGTAACAATTATACCACGTGGTTCTGCAGGTGGATATAATATGATGATTCCTAGTGAAGAGAAGATTTGTAAGACTAAAACTGATTTACTTGAAGAAATAACAGGTTTACTTGCAGGACGTGTTAGTGAAGAGGTTGTCTTTGGGGAAGTTACAACAGGGGCACAAAATGACTTTGAGAAAGCTACTAAGATAGCAAGAGCTATGGTTACTGAATATGGTATGAGTGATTTAGGACCTATGCAGTTAGAAGAAAGAGAAGGTAGTGCTTTCTTAGGTAGAGATTATGCTAAGAGTCGTAATTTCTCTAATGAAGTAGCTCATGAAATAGATCAAGAAATGAGAAAGATTATCGATAAGTGCTATGATGAAGCAACTAAGATAATTAAAGAAAATAGAGATTTACTTGATTTACTTGCAAAAACATTATTAGAGTATGAGACTTTAACTAAAGAACAAATTGATTATTTAGTAGAACATGGAGAGATGCCTCCAGAAGAAGAGGAAACTAACTATGAGAAAATGAGTCTAACTAAGTTAAAAGAACTTGCTAAAGAAAAGGGAGTTAAAGGATACTCTAAGATGAATAAAGCAGAACTAATAAAAGAACTTGAAAAATAGTTCTTTTTTCTGTATTATAAAGTCAGTTATCCACTTAAACTGTGGAAAAAGATGGAGGAAGTAGTTATGAAAGCTAAGAAAAAAGTTGCAAAAGAAATAGGGGAATTTAGAAAGTTTATTAGTAGAGGTGCTGTCTTAGATATGGCTATTGGTGTTATTATTGGTGGTGCTTTTTCTAAAATAGTTAGTAGTTTAGTAGATGATATATTTATGCCTTTACTTGGGGTTATATTAGGAGGTCTTGATTTTAGTGGCTTATCTATTAAAATAGGTGATGCTTCTATTATGTATGGTTCTTTTATACAGAGTATTGTTGACTTTTCAATTATTGCTATTTGTATTTTTGTAATGGTTAAGATAGTTACTAATATTAGAGATAGAGCAGATAAGAAGTTAGGAATTGAACATAAAAAAGAAGAGAAGAAAAAGGATGAACAAGTAGTGTTACTTGAAGAGATTAGAGATTTGTTAAAAGAAAATAAATTATCAAAAAAATAAGTATCTAATTTGTGTAAAATGCTTGTATCAAAATTGTCTTTAGTATATAATATGTCTAAGGGAACTTTAACCGTTGAGTGTCTACCTCCTTGAAAGGAGGTTTGATAGATATGAATAGGCGCATTTTTGTATTAAAAGTATTTAAGCATATTTCTATCATTTTATCTCTAGTTATCATATTGATAATAGTAATAAAAAAATGACACTTAATTCATCTAATGAATTAAATGTCTTCCTATAATAATATTTTGGGGTAGGCATTCAACAAGGAAAGGCTGAATGTTCCTTTAATAGTTTATGTAAATTTCTTTTACATATTCATGGTAACACAAAAGTTTATATATTGCAAGCGTTGGGTGATTTTATATGTGGAAAATAGGTAATGTTGAAATAGAAAATAGAGTTGTTCTTGCTCCTATGGCAGGTATTTGTAATAGTGCTTATCGTAAAATAGTTAAAGAGATGGGGTGTGGACTTATCTATGCTGAGATGGTTAGTGATAAGGCTATATGTTATGATAATAAGAAAACTATCGATATGCTTTATATGGAAGATGTTGAACGTCCTATCGCACAACAGATATTTGGTAGTGATGTAGATAGCTTTGTAGAGGCTGCTAAATATATAGAGAAAGAAATGAGACCTGATATTATTGATATTAATATGGGGTGTCCTGTTCCTAAAGTGGCTTTAAGAGCCCAAGCAGGTAGTGCCTTGCTTAAA
>CAMMTE010000060.1:0-7290 GCA_946499755.1 uncultured Mycoplasmatota bacterium | reverse complement strand
AATTCTGACTCAACAGGACTATTATTTACAATTACAACTAACTTAGATATCGCCACTATCTATGCTGATAATTTTGGATGCTTTGGAATGGAGCCTTGGCATGAATCATTAGAGAATAATTTAGAAATATTAAAGGGTAATATCATAGAACAAACAAGTTTTTCTAAATATGAAAAAGGATTTAAAGATTATATAACAGGAAAAGAACCATATGAACTTACTGAAAAAGTCTATTGGAGAAACTTAAACAATGAAGATGCTATTAACATAAAAGGTAGAATAATAGGAGGATGTCTTGATATAATTGCCGATTTGTTTGGTACAAGATTTGACAAAACTAAAGATTTTATAGAAAAGTATAAAGATGATGGTATTATTTGGTATTTAGATATTTGTGAATTAACAGGAGAAGTTATAGCAAGAACACTTTGGAAACTAAAAGATAATGATTATTTTAAATATACTAAAGGAATTATTTTTGGTAGAAGTTTTATTTATAATAGTTACTATGATATTTCTTATGAAGAGACAATAAAAGAAGCCTTAAAAAATTTAAATATACCTATAATTATTAATGCTGATATAGGCCATGTTTCTCCTAGAATGACTATTATAAATGGTGCTATCGCTATAATTACTTCATCTAATGGTAAAGGTAAAATAAAGTTTGATTTAAAATAGGTTACTTATGGATTTTAATGTTTTATTATTTATGTTATTTTTATACTTTCCATTAATTATTTATAGTTCTATTATCATTTTTCTTGTTATGTCTATAATGCTTTTTAATAGTTATAGAAAAAAGAATGATTTAAATACTAGAAAAATAATTACAAAAATTATAATTTTAATAGCTTTAGCATTTTTTAGTTATATTTTCTACTTTCTATCATTTCTTACTAACACCATTTGTTTCTACGTATCTATTATTTTATTAATAATATATTTAATAACATCAATAATATTTATTATTTTAACAATTTGCCAAACAAAAAGATGACCTAAAACACAGTCATCTTTTAATATTTTTAAGTTTATGATAAAGAGCATAACTAATCTTATAAGCATGATACCAGAAAGGACTAATAATAAGGTCAAATTCCCCAATTAATTCTACTACCTGACCACCAAAACTCTTCTTAAATAGATAAAGTCCAAGTAAAGGATTACTTTCACTAAAGTCACCTGTGATACCATAGAAGTTATATGTGTCATAGCCATGTTCTATAGCATACTTAACCCCTGCAAAGTGAAGAGTATAAGCAGATTGAAAACTCATAAGTTCAGCTTTAGAACCTCCATAAAGTGATAATACTTCCTTGCCATAAATTAAGAATAAAATTCCTCCAAGTATTGGCTTTTTACCATACTCATCTTTCATATCTTTAGTTTTTTCAATATTCTTTTGCAGTCTCTTAATTTCACTTTTCTCAAATTCTTGTTTACTATGATATTTCTTCTCATTCATAGGCTTACTTTTATCTTCATACTGTTTTTTTCTTTTTTTAATAGATTCCTCTAAAGCTTCTATCTCTTTTTTCGTATTCTCTATCTCTTCATCAAAGTCAATCTCGGCAATTAAGATTTTTAAAATACCATCATCATGTAAACTATCCCACATATTCTCATAATATGATAAAGGTCTATCAATAAATTCTCTACGTTCACCTGTATGTTGCATAATATCTTTAAATATAGGTAACTCATCCCTTGTTATTTCCCGCACTCTTACACCAAGTCTTTCATTTTTTCTTAGAATCTGTCTTGTTTTAGGGTCCATATCCTTCATAACCTCAGGGGCAGATTTACCCTTAACTGTAATAGTATGCATCCATCTAGGTTGTAGGGAGTCTTGCATTAAATTAAATCCAAAATGTTTATAACCTAACTTCTTTAAATTATCAACAGTATCACTATTATCTATACCATCTTTAACTAAATCACCATTAATATCTCTTTGTTTATACATAACATAAGGGTCTATCTTAATGAAAATACCACCTTTATTTTTAACAAACTTCTTAACTTCTTCTGTAAACACTTTTAATAAATTATAGTCATGATAATCTATTAAAAAGCCTCTAGGTGAATAAAACATATACTTCTTAACAATAGGAACACACTTTGCAAGAAGTAAAGCCGCTCCCTTTATTTTATCTTCATCATATAAACCTACTACATAATGATGCCATCCATTATGTTCTTTTAATTTAGCCCAGCCCTTAGTCTGATGAAAAGTCGCTTCATCAGTAGTTAAAGCAAAGTTTTCTAATTCTTCAAAACTAATCTCTTTTAATTTCATCATTAAGTTCCTTCTTCTTTCTTTTTTTAATCATATTTCTATAAATTGTTACTAACTTTGTAAAAGCAAAGTAATAGATTGGTTTAACAACATAGTCAAATTCCCCCATAAACTCAACATAGTCCCCACCAAATTTCTTTTTAAACTCATGTAGACCAAGTCTAGGATTATCTTTAGATAAATCTCCAATCGTTCCAAACTGATCATATATTTTTAATCCTCTATCTTTACAGAATTTTAAATGTTCAAAGTATGTATGATAATTAACATAAGTTTCTGTTAAGATATTATGATTACCTGCATATAGAACCCAAGCTTTATCCCCATATTCTATTATCATATGGGCAGATAAAGTAACTTTTTCTCCATATTCTTTTAAATAGTTATTATATTTATCAACTTCTTTTTCGAGATTTTCTTTTTGTCTTGTAAACTCCTTAAGCTTATTTTTAGCACTCTTAGACATATTCTCTTTAGGAAGTTCATCTATCTTTTTATTAACTTCATCTAAATCATTCTCTAATACCTCTAAGCTATCTTTGATATTAACTTTTCCCAAAAACAAAGTCGCTTTATTATCCTCATTAAATAGCCTATATAAAGTCTTATAATAATCTATCCCATAAGAAACAAAATCCTTCCTTGACTCTGTTAACATCATTAAATGATAAAAAGTTTCTAAATCTTCTTCTGTTCCTATTTCTACTTTCGTCTTAAGCTTAAGAGACTTGGCAATTCTTTGTTTTGTAGTCTTTGAAAAATGACTCTCAATTTCTTCCATAGACTGCTTTAAATCAATTCTAAAAGTATACCTAGGTTGTGAACTCTCAAAATTCTTAGTAAAGCCCATATGTTTATAACCTAATCTAAGTAATTCATTATAAATCTTCTTATCTTTAGATTCAACCTCGCTAACTTCACCTTTATAATCTTCCTTCTTCCAAATAATATCAGGGTCAATCTTTACGTAAATTGCCTTTTTTCTTTTCGCAAACTTTACAACCTCTTCTGTAAACTTATCAAGTATTTTTTTATCGTTAAAGTTAATTACATAACCTCTTGGGGCATACAAATAACATAATCCTAAAGGCAAACTTTTCTTTAAAAGTAAAGTTGCCCCTACAATTTTACCATTATCATCAAGCCCTAAATAATAAGGAGTAAGACCTCTTTCTTCCTTAGATAATTGTCCCCAATCATAAGACTGTAAAAAATGGCTTTTGTAAGGATTTGTCTTTACAAATTTTTCATATTCTTTTTTTTCTAAAACTCTTAATTCCATATGGTCACTTCCTATATAAAGTATAATTTATTTGACTATAACTGTCAATTTTAGTATGCCCAAAATTTTTTTCTCTAACAAAAAAAGAGCCTAAGCTCTTTACATCATATATTTATCATTACTATTACCATAACCAGTAGATTGACTATCATAATTTCTTGGACTAATCATAGTAGATTCAATTCTATTAACTCTATTTTCAAGTCTTCTCATTTGTCTTTCAAGTCTATTAACTTGATTCTCTAGATTATTAAGCCTTTGATTCATATTATTAGAGTTTTGCCAACCTCCCATATTAGGGTTCATATTTGGATTCATTGGCCACATAGGCATACCTTGATTCATATATTTTTCCTCACTTTCTGATTTATTCTATTCCAAAGATTGACTCATTATGATAGAATATGCTATATAACTTTAATATAAGGAGTAAAATTATGCGTTTAAGAAATGTTAAAGATAAAGAAGAAATATTAAATAACTGTAATTACTTAATTAAAAATCCTGAAGACTATAAAGATAAATGGCAAAAAATATTTAATAATGATAATCCTATTTATATTGAAATAGGAATGGGTAAAGGAAAGTTTATCTTAGAAAATGCCCTTAAATATCCTAATATTAATTATATAGGTATAGAAAAATTTGATAGTGTTATGGCTAAAGCGATTAAAAAGATTCCAAATGACTTAAATAATTTAAAATTAATAAGAATGAATGCTCTAGATATAGATAAAGTCTTTTCTAAAGAAATAGATTTAATCTATTTAAACTTCTCAGACCCTTGGCCTAAGAAAAGATGGAGCGATAGACGTTTAACTAGTAAAATATTTTTAGATAAATATGATTCTTTATTTAAAGATGTAAAAAGAATAGAAATGAAAACAGATAATGAAGAATTATTTATCTATTCCCTTGAAACGTTAAGTGAAAAAGGATATACTTTAAATGATATTTCTTTTAATTATCATAATACTCATTCTGATATTATTATGAGTGAATATGAAGAAAAATTTAGTAAAGAGGGAAAAAATGTCTATCATCTTTTTGCACAAAAGAAGTGACAAACTAAATATTTATTTGTTATAATTATAAAAGAGTAGGTGAAGGTATTTGAAAAAGAAATTACTGATATTAACAATAATACTGTTGACATTAACAGGATGTACAAATTTAAACACATTAGATCTTGATAGTCTTACAGATACTTTACTAAGTAAAGATGTAAACTTAACTAATAATGTCTTTGATGGTTATAAATATTACTTACCAAAAGGCTTAAAATTAGTTTCAAAAGATGAATATAATGCTGTTTTAAAAGATGAATATAATAATACCTACTATTTTTATATTGATGTTATAAGTTATTATAATAAAGAAAAAGTAGAATACAAAGAAAATAATAATGCTTACTTTTCTAAAGAACTTGACTTTAATAATAAGCAAGGTTATTTAGAAATAACAAAAGTTGAAAATACAGATGTCTATTTTATAGAGTATATGTACAATTATGGTAAAATAGAAGCTTTTGTTAAAGAAAATGAGATAAAAAGTGCTATTATAAATATGAGCAATATTTTATCATCATTAAAATTTAATAGAACTGTATTAGAAACATTAATAGGAAATAAAGTATTAGATTATAAAGAAGATACCTATGATGTTATGAAACCAAAAGGTAGTACTGCTACTAAAGATACGTATCTAGAATATGAAGAGAAGTATGGTGTCTATGAAGGATATGGAGATAATAATGATGAAGACAATAAAATTGAAATTGAAGAGAACTAAGAAAGGCGGTGTCTAGTTATGAAGTTACTAGATAAACTAAAAAATGCTCTTTTTGAAGAAGAATATGTAGAAGTAGAAGAGAAAAAAGAAATAAAGAAAGAACCAAAGAAAAAAGAAAAGCCAATTGCTAAAAAAATTATTATTGATGAACCTACTCCTAAAAAAGAAGAGAAAAAACAAGATGTTATTGTTGAAGAGGAGAAACCTAGAGTTAATAATGATAATAAAGACTTTAAGTTCAAAGCAATATTAGATGATGATTTTATTGATTTAGAAGAAGAAAGAAAAGAAAAAACTCATCCTAAACCAAAGCAAGAACCTAAACCATTAAAAAGAGAAGATAGAAAAGAACCTAGTTTCTATAAAGAAGAAACAAAAGAAGAAAGAAAAATATATGGTGCTAGTCCAAACTCTCTAGATAAAGAAATTAAAATCCATGAATATGGAAGTGTTACTAAACAAAAAGAGAAAAAAGAATTTCATCCTTCACCAATTATCTCTCCTATTTATGGAGTTTTAGATCAAAACTACAAAAAGGACGATGTTGTGACAAAGAAAGAGGTTAGAATAACTAGTAGTTACAAGAAAAAGAATATAGATGTTGATAGTGTTAGAGCGAAAGCTTATGGTAATTCTGATGATATCTTTGAAGAGGAATTAACTTCTAATAAAAAAGAAATAGAAAAAGAAGAAAATAATGAAATTGCTGATGAAGTTAATGACATTAAAGAAGAAGATAGCTTATTAGATATTAGTGCTGATAATACTCCATCTGTATCTAAAGTAACTATAGGAGATGCTGAAGAATATTTTAGTGATCTTGGACTAGAATATAACATTGATTACAAAGATACATCTCATGAAAAAGCCACAGGTAGAAGAACAGATTTAAGAAACTTTGATGAAGACGACTACCAAAAAGATAATGCTAGCATAGAAGACAACTTATTTGATTTGATAGATTCAATGTATGATGAGAAGAAAGGGGAATAATTGTGGAATTTTTAAGCGTCATTTTGGATAGTCTATTAATAGTATTAGTAATTATACTTATCATATTAGCTTTAAAAGCTTTAGATACTCTAAATAAAGTAGATGCCATACTAGATGATACTAAGAAGAAAATGGAAAGTTTAGATGGTATATTTAACTTTATAGATGTAGTAGATGATAAATTAACTTTAGTTACTGATACTATAATTAGTGGTGTTGTAAGTTTTATAAGTAGTATTTTTAAGAAGAAAAAGGAGGATAATATTGATGAGTAAAAAAAGTGGAATTGGAAAATTTGTAGCAGGAGCTGCTATTGGAGCAGGACTTGGTGTTTTATTCGCTCCTAAAAAAGGAAGTGAAACTAGAAAAGATTTAAAAGAAAAACTAGATGATGTTGTCGCTAAAATAAAATCAGTTGATACTGAAGAAGTAAAAGCAATGTTTGAAGAAAAAGTAGAAGATATTAAAAAAGAACTTGAAGATTTAGATAAAGAAAAAGCTTTAAAGATTGCTAAGAAAAAAGGCGAAGAAATAAAAAAGCAATGTCAAGATCTAGTAAATCTTGCAGTTGCTAAAGGAACACCAGTCTTAGAACAAGCCGCTGAAGAATTAAGGTTAAAAGCAATAGATGTTGTAAGTGATGTCTTAGAAAAATTAGAATCTAAAGAGAAGAAAAGTTAAGTGAAAGCTTAACTTTTTATATATTAAAGCTAAAAAATATGTTAAACTTATTATAGGAAAACATATGGTTATTAAAAACGAATAAAATAAGAAAGTACTAAAAGGAAATAAACTATCTTAAATGATGGAGCAAAATAATTATGAAAAAAAGAAAGATACTACTATTCGCTACTATAATTGCTTTATATTCAAGGAAAGGAACGCATATTTGTAGCTATGCCTAGTATCAAAGGAAAAGACA
>CAMMTE010000059.1:0-7379 GCA_946499755.1 uncultured Mycoplasmatota bacterium | reverse complement strand
AACAGGAAAATAAAAAGTTCTAAGAGCATTCTTACCTTCATATAATAAAACGTTAATATCTTTATCTACAACCATTATAGTCAAAAATACTAATAAGTAAAGAAAGATACTACCTAATATTAACAAGAGATATTTTTTATCTTTCTTTTTATAGATAAAAACAACATAAAATAAACATATTAACATAATTAAAAATCTTACAATCATTCCAATAGTAAAATCTATATTCAATACTTGAACACATATTGCCGTTAACATATCAAATAAGGGACTTAATAATAAGAATAATTCTATTAATTTAATTATTTTTTCTTTCATAATAAAAACCTTTCTAATTAATTTAATAATATCATATAATATCTTTTTTATAAAGAACATTTATATTATTTTACACTAAAGAATTTAAGCATTATAATGTAGATAGAGGTGATTACTATCAGCAAAAATAAATATAGACTGCCCTTTAATGGTAAATGGTATATTGAGTATGGTGGAATATCAAAGAAAACTTCTCATTCATACAATTTAATTAATCAAAGATATGCATATGATTTTGAAATAAGAAAGGACGATTTACCATATAAAGGTGATTACACTAATAAAGAAAATTTTTATTGTTACAAACAAGAAATAATCGCTCCTTTAGATGGTATTGTTATGGCTATTGAAGATGGTTACAAAGATACAAAAATCCTTCCAAACAGACCTATTATTTCTGATATAAAAGATACAAGAGGTAATTACATAATTATAAAACATAAAAATAATGAGTACTCTCTTATCTGTCATATTTTAAAAAATAGTTTTAAAGTTAAAGTAGGAGATATAGTTAAAGAAGGACAAATTCTAGCTTTAGTAGGAAATAGTGGCAATACTAATGGACCACACATTCATTTTCAAATTCAAGATAGATTTGATTTTAATACTGCTATAGGAATAAAGATAACTTTTAAGGATATAGAAGTTACTAAAGGAAATATTACTAAATATAAAAAGAAAACTTATATAGAAAGAAATAGTTATGTAGAAAACAAAAGAATCTAATTAGATTCTTTTTTACACTAATCTTGCAATTTGATTTTCTGAAAAACCAGTTAATTCACTTATTAAAGGTATATCCATCTTTTTATCAAGCATTGACTTAGCAATAGATTTTTTCTCATTATTAGCACCTTTCTTAATACCATCTTTTTCTCCCTCTGCTTTAAGACTTCTCATCATCTTTTCATTCTCTTCTGCTTCATCATATAATAATACTGTATTAACATCTAAACTTAATCTCTTTAATTCATTTGCAACTTCCATTAATTCTTCATCTCCCTCCGCTAATGCATCTATTTCTTCTATTTTTGTTAATCTTAGTATTAATAATTCCTTTTCTAATTTAGTAAGTTCTAATCCCTTTTTATATATTTTTCTAAAGCTAATATGATATTTCTCCCATTTAACATTCTCTACTACACCATTATCATCTCTTGATTTAAATACTTCTTTTATATTTTTCTTATTAAGATGATTAAAATTATTCAAATTTATTTGTATTGCCTTTGGCATATTATCATAACTATAGTTTTTATTAGATACATCTATTTTTATCTTATCTAAATAATCATCATTTCTTATTATTAATGCTGAACTATAGTTATTATTTAATTCATAGTTTATTATATAGCCTTCTATCCCAAATAATATATCAGATCTTTTTCCTAATTCAAGTGCATTACTTATAACAAACTCAGTATTCTTCTCATAATAAGTTTTTAATATTAACTCTTTAGGTATATCAGTTATTCTATAAGTCATATCTGTTTTAAAAAGAAAACAATTAGTCATAATAGCTTTATAAATATAATCATTACTTGCAGGAAAGACTTCTCCTTTTTCTTGTAATTCTTTTATCCTCTCTTTGGGAGTCTTTTTTGATGATTTCAAAGCATCATCCCCTTTCTGCAATTGGTATAACATAAGTTAAAAACTATTGCAAAAAGGCAATTTTTAAAATTCAAAGAAAATAGGCTTTCAATTTAATATTTTCTCTATGGAAATTTTAAATATTTATATCAAAAAATCTCTCAATTTACAAAATTCATACTTTTTTTAAAATTTTCATTTATACTCCTTTCTCCATCTATATTTAAAGTCGCTTATCTACTTATAATGTATCACAGTAGATAATTTATGTCAAGAAAAAAGCAACTAATTTGTTGCTACAAAGTTAACTTAACCATCCCTTTTTATTATCAAAGTATTTATTCTTAAAATAAATATCACTATTTACTTCTAAATCTTTTAATATATAAAAATATCTAATTTTATTATTCATAATTCCTCCTTAAGTATATTTAATAATATTCTTTAATCTTTTAATAACTTTCTTTTCTATTCTTGATATATATGATTGACTAATACCAAGTAATTCTGCAACCTCCTTTTGTGTTAATTCATTATGTCCCATAAGCCCATATCTAAGTATTATAATATCTCTATCTCTAGGATTTAACCTCATAACTTCATCTAACATTAATTTTTTATCTGTCTCTTCTTCTAATCCCTTAGTTACAATATCAGCATCAGTACCTAATATATCTTCTAAATGTAATTCATTGCCTTCTGCATCTAAACTAAGTGATGCATCTATACTAACCTCTCCTTTGGACTTCTTTATCTTTCTTAAATACATTAAAATCTCATTATCAATACATCTTGAAGCATATGTCGCTAACTTTATATTTTTATCAGGTTTAAAAGTATTTATTCCCTTAATAAGTCCAATTGTCCCAATACTAACTAAATCTTCTAAATCTACTTTTGTATTTTCATACTTTTTAGCAAGAAAAACAACTAATCTTAAATTATGTTCAATAAGTACATCTCTTGCATGAATATCACCATCCATAGCCATAACTAAATAAGCTTCTTCATCTTCTTTTGATAATGGTTCTGGTAAAATATCACTACTTCCTACATAAAATATTTCATAACTCTTATCAAGTAAAAATGCTACTAAATAAAGTATACTAATCATTTCATTTCCTCCTCTAATGTATTTGGTAATATACACCTAGCCCCATCTATTTCTATATCTTTAGGAATAACTCCTAATAAATATTTATTTTTAATTAAATTATTATCTATAACTAATTCCTCTATTTCTACACATCTAATAACCCCTTCATTATCTATAGTTTTAAATGGTACCAATAAAGATTCTTCTATACTTAAATTAATATCACTACTATTAACTATAATAATAGAACGCCTCTTATAAGGATCTTTAATATTATTACCAGTATCTAAATATCCTAAAATATTAAGAACTTTATCTTTATACTTAATAATAACTTTATGTAATAATTCTCTCTTATCTTTTTCTTTCTTCATCATTTTTAAGTAAAGATAAAATATTATAGGTGAACTAATTATAATAATTATCATATTCAAACTAGTACCATCATGAATAAAAATAAATCCCTCTTGTTTATAACTAAATTGATTATTTAAAAAATATAAAAGTCCTCCTAAAATAATACTATTACCATATAGACTCTTAAATAATCTTTTAAAAACAGTAGAAGATTTAATAGGGAAAGCGACTAAAAGCATAATAATACTTATTACTAATTTAAAAAGAAATAAAGAAAAATTATTTAAGGGTAAGAATAAAAGTAATGTTGATAGACTACCAATAAAAGAAGATAAAAATAAATTTATTTTTCTAGAAATTATTTTGCATTCAATACTTACTGTCATTAAAAGGAGTAAATCAAACATAAAATTAATAAAGAAAATTAAGTCTACATATACTTTCATTCCCACCACCGTTTTAAGTATATAAAATAAATACGAAAATATTTGTCGTTTCTTTATACTTTTAACAACTTTTCAAAATTATCATAAACTATGATAGGTGATATCTATGAAATTTAAGGGTAATAAACATAGTCCTTTTTGTAGATGTAATTTCTGTAAACAAAAAAGAAGAAGTAGCCTTCTTTATTTAGGAATTCTTCTATCTTTAGGAGTTATAATTTGTTATCAGGCGGTACTTTTATTATTTCTAGTAACAAGATTACATGCTATTTTATTATTAATTGAAATTATTTTGTTTATCTTTATGATTATATTTCTGATATTCTAAGATAAAATCACTAATAGATTTTAGTTTATCAAAATAATTATTAACTTCTATTACTTTAGTTAAATTAAATTCATATACATCTATTTTCTCTACTATAACTAATTTTAATAAGAAATAAGTCATCTCTTCTTCATCATATCTATATCTATGTTGATAAAACTTAAAATTACTAATCATATCTGTATCATTATAGTTTTTATTATAGAAATATAGAAAATCTAACATAGGTCTATCTAAATGAGCATTTTCTAAACTAATAAAATATCCTTCATCTTGATTAAGAAAATGATCAAGGCAACACTTCCCATGACAGTAAACTAATCTAATAGTTTTTTTCTTTTTAATTAAATCATTCCATTTATCAAGTAATTCTCTACTATAATTTAGTGCACTATAAATAATAGAGATATTACGAATTACTAAATATTCTAAAGGACTCATATATACTTTAGATTCTATTACATCTTGTAAAGTATAATAATATTTTTCTAAATAAATAATTCTATTCTTTAAATCATCATACTCTTCCTTTTGTTTATCTTTATCTATCTCTTTATAGATAGTAGTTTTATTATGTAAAATACTTAAATTAAGGACAAGTCTTTTCGCTAAATAATCATTATCTAGATATTTATTAGGTAAATAAGGGAAATATAATTCTTTATTAGTTATTTTTATAGGCTTTAAATAATTATTAACATTGTGACTATCTAAATAATTATAAACTTCTTCTAAATCATATCTTTTTTTATTTTTAATTAAAACTTTACTACCATCTAAAAAGCTTAGTAATTTATTATTTTTTAAGTAAGTATATTTAACTATTGTCTTATTATTCATTATTAGTACTAGACTCTACTGTAGAAGGAATTATTAATTTACTACCAACTCTTAAATTATCTAAATCATTATATTCTGCTAATTCTTCTCTTGTTGTTTTATATTTATTCATAACTTCATCTAATGTTTCATTTTCTCTTAATATATAAACAGAATAAGTAGAATAAGTCTCTTCTGCATTTGCAAATAAAGAGAAAATTGAATTCATTACTTCTTTTGAATTACTATCACTAATGTTATCAACAGTAGTATCTATATCTTTAGATGTTTCTATAACTTCTTCTATTTCTTTAGTCTCATTAATACTAGGAAGACTATCCTCTTCTTCTAAATTAGTACTTAATACTTCTTTATTATCTAAAGTAGGCACTTCAGTATCCCCCCTAACTTCTTCAGCTTCTTTTACTTCTTCTTTTACTTCTTCATCTAATACTTCTATTTCCTCTTTACTATCATCTTCTAATATTTCTATTTTCTCTAATCCTTCTATTAAAAGTTCTACATTTATTAATAAAGCTTCTTCATCTACTATTTTATAAGTAAAGTTATTAATACTTACTTTTCTTTTCTCTTCTTCTAATGTAGTTGTAAGCATAATTTCAACTGGTACTTTATAATTAAATTCTTCTTCTAATGTTGATGCTTCAGTCATTTTATAAGTACCACTAATTATTAAATTACCCTCTATTTCACTATCATTAATAAATGATAAATCATCTTCTAAAGATATACTAGTAATCTCCCCTAACATAGATTTAAAAGCTATTTCTTTTTCAATATTTACAATTTGTCGCATAACTATCCTCCTCTTTAGTTAAAATATATGAAAAAGAAAAAAGATTATTACTGTATTCTTTTAGAAAATGTAATAATCTTATCATCATTATCAAATAAATTTAACATATCATTAATATCAATTAAATCATCTGTAGATGTTAAAGAGTTAGATAATCTTTTAACAATAGTATATAAATAATTATCTGCTCTTTTATTTTCTTTATAATAGTCACTAAATATATTTTTTAAATAAGGTATAGAGTAAACTAAATAAGGATTATGTAAAAGATAATAATAAGACTTCTCTCTTAATAACAAATCATCTAATTCTAACATTTCTAAATAATCATCAAAATCAAAAGGAAATCCTCGATAAAACCTTTCTCTTTCAAGATAAGCTTCTCTGCTTCTTTGTTTTTCTTGCTCTTCTAAATAAGTTAATTTCTCTAACTTTAAAAGAGCATCTTTATTATTAAGAACATAGGAAATAAAGTAGGAAGCTTCTAAAAAACCACTATCTAAAAGAAGAAAATCAGGATCTACTTCTAAAAGATTATTTAGTCCTCTTAAATTAGTTTCAATATCATTACTGAGTAAAGCTTCTTTATATTCGTCACTTGATAGATCTGCTTTCATACTAATAACTAAACGTCTATTAGGTATATCTAAATCAGTTAACTGCATACAACATCTTTTTCCTTACTAAATAATTTATCATAAACTTCTTTATAATTAGAAACAAATATAAAAGTAATTTTTCTTTTTAACTCATCTGGTATATCTTTTAAATCTTTTTTATTTTTCTCTGGTAAAAATATAGTTGTAATACCACTTCTAAGAGCCCCTAAAACTTTTTCTTTTAACCCCCCTATTTCTAAGATATCTCCTTGTAAAGTAATTTCTCCTGTCATCGCTACTTTAGTAGATATCTTTGTATTAGTAAGCGATGAAAGCAAAGCCGTTGTAAGAGCGATACCTGCACTTGGACCTTCTTTAGGAATAGCACCTTCTGGTAAATGAATATGAATATCATTTTTAAAGATTTCACTTTTTAAAAAAAATTTTTTACTATTCGCTTTTATATAACTAAGGGCTATTTGAGCAGACTCTTGCATAACTTCACCTAATGATCCTGTTAGAAGTAAGTTAGAATTACCTTTATAATAGGTTACTTCAATAGGAAGAACATCTCCTCCAAACTCTGTATAAGCAAGGCCATTAACTACTCCCTTTAGTTTAGATTCTTTATTTAAGAAAATATTATATAACTTATCTTCTAAATATTCTTCTAAAGAATCGCTATCTATTAAATAGAATATTTGCTCTTTATCAGTTAAAACCTTTTTAACTACTTTTCTCATAATCTTAGCAAGTAATCTTTCTAAAGATCTAACTCCTGCTTCTTTCGTATAGTAATTGATTATATCAAGTATCGCTTTATCTGTAAATTGTAATTGTAATGAAGTAAGACCATGTTCATCAAGTAATTTAGGGACTAAATAATTTTTAGCGATAGATAGTTTCTCATACTCTGTATAAGAATTTAAATATATTATTTCTAACCTATCTTTAAGTTCAGGTGGTATTTGATCAGGATAATTAGCAGTAGCAATAAATAAGACAT
>CAMMTE010000058.1:0-7396 GCA_946499755.1 uncultured Mycoplasmatota bacterium | reverse complement strand
TTAAATAATAATATTCCAAAGAGTGGTTTCTTTAATGTAGAGCCATTAACAGATAAAGATATAGAAATGTGTAAAATGAATTGGTTAGACTATAAAGAACAAAAATTTAGAGATTATTTTTATGATGTTAAAACATATTATCACGATGCCCCTGTAAAGATATTGAGTGAAAGATTTTATAGAGTATATAACATTTTAAAAGATAAGTATGATGAAATAGAATTTAGTCATGTATCTTTAGATAAAGGAAATTATTCTATTAAAGAAAGAGTATCATCACTTTATTTAAATGATATTATTTATGAAAAAAGTCCTAATCGTTTCTATAAAGACTATATACCATCTGTTAGGTTTAAAGATAAAGTTTATGATAATTATCCAGAACAGTTTAGAAAATCATTTTCAAAAGATAGATGGGAAGAATATAAAAAACAAATAACAAAAGATTACTTTAAGCATAAGAAAATGTGGTTTAGTCCTAGTGATAAAATAGGTGATATTATAGATGTTTTAGAAGCAGAAAGAGTATTATTAGAACAAAATGGTTATAAAGATGCCATTACTTTGTTACCAGTGTTATTTCAAGATTATTTTAGATTCTCTTTAAAATACGAAGAAGAGATAGAATACTTTAAAAATAGTTTTAAAGATAATTTTAATAAGACTCTAGCGATAGAAAATATGATTAATTATTATGGGATAGAGAATATTCCAAATGAGTTAATAACTTATCTTACAAGTGATGATTATATAGAACATAATACTATTAAGAAAGTTAAAGTCTATAAGTAATTAAACACTATTTGTATTTTTTTGAATATTATGTTAATCTATAACCTGTGAAAAGAGGTATTATATGATTAAATATTATTATGCAAGAATGACAGACAGAAATTTATATATAGATGATATTAATCTTTTAGAATATCTTAATAAATATTTTCCTAATGTTTATACATATTATCAAGATATAGTTAAGGAAAATAATATAGTTAATTTTAAGAGATATAAAGAATCTAGAATATCTTTTAATAGAAAAGTTAAAGAAGAGGGATTATCACCTTATTTATTATTAAAAAAAGAAAAAGGTGAATTAAGGGAACTTAATACTAACACACCTTTAGTAACTTCTAATATTAATAAACCTAAGTTAAAAGAATTAACTAGGGAAGAGTTAGATACTTTATATACAGATGATTATATAAAAAGAACTAATAAGTATATTTATTATCCCTCAGTCTTAGATAATAACCCTATCTTTGATTTAGATTATAAAGAAGAAGAGAAATTTAAAATAATAAAAAAAACAAACTAGGCTTTTTTACTTAGTTTGTTTTTAAATAAATTAAAGATAAATCTTACAACTGGTCCTGCATAAAATAATTGAAAGAACATAGCCATAGGAAAACTTAAGACCATAGATTGTAACCAACTAGATATAAAGATATCAAGACTAGGTTTATTTATAAGAATAGTGGCAACTAAACTCATAATAGGGCACATAAAAGTAACTATTACAATAGATATACCATAACTTATAAGAATACTAGGTGTTTTCTTAGGATCAAGGGCTTTAAATGTTAATTTATGAGCGATTTTACCTATTAAGAAAAATTCTAAAATAATAGCGATAGGCCACATATATATTAATTCATTAAAAGCTTCTAAAAATACAAAGTTATTTAAACCACCAGTATGAATAGCGATATTATAACAGATCATTACATATACCATAACAAAAGCCATTATTAAAGTATAAATAAAGTCTTGTAATTTAGTCTCAGGCATAGTTAACCTCCTTTCTTGCAATATAAAAACAGCATCATTTTTAAATGTGTTGTTCGTTATCATCTTTAAAGATGTTTCGTTTCCAATATAACCATTAAATCTGTTTACTAAATGTTTTAACATATTTTTTTGAAAAAGAAAAGAAAAATTGTGATGCATATTATTATTTTTTTTGATATTCTATTAATAGGTGATTTGATGGAGAAAATATTAATTGTAGAAGATGATGAAACTTTAAGAGAAGAGTTATCTAATTTATTATCTAATTCAGGTTATGAAGTATTAATGCTAACAGATTTTAAAAATAGTAAAGAAGAAATTATAAAACAAAATCCAGATTTAATTCTTTTAGATATTAATATACCTTATTTAAATGGAGAAGTTCTACTTAAAAGCCTTCGTGATGATAAAGTAAATACTCCTGTTATTATGCTAACTAGTAGTAATAAAACAATTGACGAAGTACTATCTATTAGTTATGGAGCTGATGATTATATTACTAAACCATATAATCCTACAATACTATTACTTAGAATTAATAATATCTTCAAAAGAATGAAGAAAAGCTTTGATTACTTAGAATATGATGATTTAAAGATATATTCTAATAAGGGGATTGTTGTTAAAAATGGAGAAGAGTTTTACTTAACAAAAAATGAAATGTTAATCTTTACTTATCTTTTAAATAATAGAGGAAATATTGTAAGCCGTGATGATTTAATGAGTTATTTATGGAATAGTGACCTTTATATAAATGATAATGCTTTGACAGTTAATATTAGTAGATTAAGAGGAAAACTTTATGATATGGGTTATAATGACGTTATTGTTACAAGAAAGGGAGAAGGTTATTTATTAAAATGAAACTAGGTACTTATTTAAAAGATAAACTTTATGCTTTTTTAATCTTTTCTATTTATATAATCATATTAATACTATTTTTAATCGCTTTAAAACTAACTAGCAGTATTATTATTTTTATAATTGTTTTTACTGTTGTTATCTTTTCTTTAATATTACTTTACGATTACTTTAGAAAAAGAAAGTTTTATAATGAATTGCTTGATAAATTAAATACTTTAGATAAAAAATATCTTTTAATAGAAATGTTACTTGAGCCTAACTTTTTAGAAGGTAAGATACTTTATGATGTCTTAGATGAAGTTAATAAGAATGAACATGATTTAATAAGTAAGCTAAAAAAGAAACAGGATGACTTTAAAGAATATATAGAGTTATGGATACATGAAGTTAAACTCCCACTTGCTAGTCTTACTTTAATGAATAGAAAAGATAAAAGTACTTTAAGAGTGTTAAAAGAATTAGAAGACTATGTAGAACAAATTTTATATTATGTAAGATGTGAAAATGCTAATAATGATTATTTAATTAAAGAATGGGATTTAGATACTATTATTAAAAATGTAGCTTTAAGAAATAAAGATGACTTACTTGCTTTAAATATAGACTTTAAAGTAGATAATTGTAATTTGAAAGTTCTAACAGACTCTAAATGGCTAGAGTTTATTATTAATCAAATTGTTAGTAATAGTATTAAATATAAAAAAGATAAAGATGCTCTTATTGAAATAATTGGTAAAGACTATAAAGATTATATTACTATTACTATCTATGATAATGGTAAAGGTATTAGTAAAAGTGATTTACCAAGAGTTTTTAATAAGACTTTTACAGGTGCTAATGGAAGAAGTGCTAGTTTTAAATCTACAGGTATGGGACTTTATTTATGTAGAGAGTTATGTGAGAAATTAGGACATAAAATAGAGATTGATTCCAAAGTGGATGAATATACTAAAGTTATTATTACGATATATAAGAAAGATTTTTATAATGTTACAAAAAAGTAAGGTTCTGTAAGGTTAAACAAACGACAAATGACATAAATAGTAGTATATTTCTATACAAGGAGGAGAAATTATGTCAAATTTATTAAAGATTGATAATATTGAGAAGTATTATGGGTCAAGAAGTGGTTTAACTAAAGCGATTAATAATATTTCTTTTGAAGTAAGTAAAGGTGAATTTGTAGCTATTATGGGTTCATCTGGTAGTGGTAAAACTACTTTACTTAACTGTATTTCTACTATTGATAGAGTAACTTCAGGTCATATTTATATGAATGGGGTTGATATTACTAAACTAAAGGGAAATGATTTAAATAAGTTTAGAAGGGAAGAGTTAGGTTTTATCTTTCAAGACTTTAATCTTTTAGATACCTTAACTGCATATGAAAATATTGCTTTAGCTTTATCTATTCAAGATAAGGGTTATAAAGAGATAGATAGTCTTATTAAAGATACGGCTAAAAAACTAGGTATAACTCATATTCTAAATAAATATCCTTATCAAATGAGTGGTGGTGAAAAACAAAGAGTTGCTAGTGCTAGAGCGATTATTACAGAGCCTAAGTTAATTCTTGCTGATGAACCTACAGGAGCTTTAGACTCTAAATCTAGTAAGATGTTACTTGATAGTTTTAATTACTTAAACGATGAGTTAGATGCTACTATTTTGATGGTTACTCATGATGCTTTTACTGCTAGTTATGCGAAAAGAGTAATATTTATTAAAGATGGTAAAATATTTAATGAAATTATAAGGGGTGAAAAAACTAGGAAAGAGTTCTTTGATGAGATTATTGATGTAGTTACCCTTTTAGGAGGGGATTTAAATGATGCTCTTTAAACTGGCTTTTAAAAATATTAAGAAGAGTGTTAGTGACTATGCCATTTACTTTTTTACTTTAGTACTTGGTGTTGCCATATTCTATGTTTTTAATGCTATAGACTCACAGACAGCGATGATGAAAGTATCAGAGAGTACTAGAGATATTATAGACTTAATGTTAAATATGTTAAGTGGTGTCTCTGTCTTTGTTTCTTTTGTTCTAGGCTTTCTTATAATTTATGCTTCGAGGTTTTTAATGAAAAGAAGGAATAAAGAGTTTGGTATTTATATGACTCTTGGTATGAGTAAAGGTAAAATATCTAAAATATTAGTTGTCGAAACATTTTTAATTGGTTTATTATCACTTGTAGTAGGACTTGTTTTAGGCTGTGCTTTATCCCAAGTTATGAGTGTTATCGTTGCCAATATGTTTGAAGCAGATCTTACAGAGTTTACCTTTGTTATAAGTACTAATGCTATAGTTAAGACAATAATCTATTTTGGTATCATGTACTTACTTGTTATGATATTTAATACGATTAGTGTCTCACGTTGTAAGTTAATAGATTTAATTAATGCTAATAAGAAAACAGAGACTGTTAAGTTAAAAAATCCATATCTTTGTATATTTATCTTTATAGTAGCCGTTGTTATACTAGGATACTCTTATTATTCTGTAACTGTTGGTGTAGATAACCTAAGAGAGACATGGCAAATATTCTTGATTATAGGTCTTGGTGCCCTAGGAACATTTTTACTATTTTTCTCATTATCAGGACTTGTCTTAAGAGTATTACAACACTTTAAGAAGTTTTATTATAAAGGACTAAATAGTTTTACGATAAAACAGTTTAGTAGTAAGATTAATACTACAGTCTTTTCAATGACAGTTATATGTTTAATGCTTTTTGTAACAATCTGTGTCTTTTCAAGTTGTATGTCAATGAAAAATGCCATGACAGCGAACTTAAAAGAGTTGGCACCTGTTGATATAGAACTTGCTAAAACTAGAGATATACCAAGAGAGTTTATAGAAGAGTATGGATATAGTGAAGGGCAAGTAAATAACTCTTATCAAAGCATAGAAGATGATTTAAATAGTATAGGTTTTGATGTAAATAACTATTATAAAGATATAGTCAGTATTAATACTTATACCACAGATGAACTTACTGTTAGAAATACTTTAGGTAGTGCTTATAATGAAATATATAAGAAATATCCATTTATGACTTATGATGCTGTAGAAGAGATTGTTACTGTTAGTGATTATAATAAAGCTGCCAAACTACTAGGACTTGATACTTATACTTTAGACTCTGATGAATATCTAATAATTGCAGATTATGATAATATGGTAAGTGTTAGAAATGCTGCCTTAGGATTAAATACTCCTATTATTATTGATGGTAAGACTTATTATCCTAAGTATGATAAATGTAAAGATGGTTTTTTAGTAATATCTAATAGTCATATTAATGCTGGTGTCTTTATTGTACCAGATGATGCTGTTAGTAATTTAACTGTAGAAGAAGAGTATATGTATGCTAATTATAAGGCTGATACAGAAGAAGAAAAACAGGAGATTGAAGATTTGTTATTAAGTAAAAGTGATGCTCTTGAAAATATTGGTTCAACAATAAGTGCTGGTACAAGACTTTCTATATATGAAGGTAGTGTAGGTCTTGGTGCCTTAGTAACATTTATTGGTCTATATCTTGGTGTTATCTTCTTAATAAGTAGTGCAGCGATACTTGCTTTAAAAGAGTTAAGTGAAGCGACTGAAAATAAAGAAAGATTTAAGATGTTAAGAAAAATAGGTGCTGATGAAAAACTTATTAATAAAGCTTTATTTAGACAGATAGCCATATTCTTCTTAGCACCACTTCTAATTGCCATTATTCATTCAATCTTTGGTATTATGTTTTGTAATTATATCTTAGAAACTTTTGGTAATGAAAGTTTATTACTGGCAATAGTTCTAACAGCATTACTACTTGTAGTAATATATGGAGGATACTTACTAATTACATATTATTGTAGCAAGAGAATAATTAAAGAATAGTACAACTTAAAAGGAGTCGAAATCGACTCCTTTAGTGTTCATATTTGAACACTTTAGATATTTTAATTAGACATCACCCTATGCATATTCATACTTTAAGTGATTCAAAAACATTATATAGTAAAGTGTAGTATATGTCAAAGAACTGAGTTAAAAAATAATAATTATGCCAAAGTATTAAAAAGATAGTATAATAAATTAAAGGAGTGGAATATCTAATGAAATCTTTATTGAAAAGCCCTTTGTTTTATGGAGTTATATATGTAATATTATATTTTATTGGTTACATAGTCCTTGCTTACTATAATTATACTTATTTTGGTATTATTAAACTTATCTCTATTATAATAATTTTAATAACTATAATTTTGGGAATTATAAGTATATATAAGACTAAGAAAGAGGCAAAATTTAAGCTTTTTACATCATATCTATTTATTGAAATAGTTACTGTTATATTATTATTCTTGATTTTAGGTTATTTTATAGGAGATAGAGATAGTGTTGTTACTATATATAATAAAAAGATGGTGGAATCAAGGAGTAGATTTTTATCAAGTGATTCTGTTTTCTATTATGACTATATTAATCCTTTTGTTAGAGGAAATACTTTAAGAAAGAAAATGCATTATGATAAAGAGATTAATAAAGAAAATTATTCAATGACAGAGTTTTTTGATGATGAGGGAGGTTTAATTAATTATACATATAGTCAAAATATTGAAGAAGAAATAGAAGTAATGGATGTTAAAAATGGTAGTTATGGTTCTACTACAATAGAGAGTTTTTTAGGAAGTATTATATATGAAAGTAGATTTAATAAGACTGATATAATTAGAGTAAGAGTTATTGATT
>CAMMTE010000057.1:0-7398 GCA_946499755.1 uncultured Mycoplasmatota bacterium | reverse complement strand
ATGGCTCCTGTTGTTCATGGGGAGAAAGGTACTCATAAAGATTTACTTGATGATTTAAGAAAACAGGGATTTGTTAGAGTTAGAGTAAATGGAGAGATGCATGATTTAACTGAGGAGATTAACTTAGAGAAAAATAAGAAGTCTAATATTGAAGTAATTGTTGATAGAATTGTTTTGAAAGATGGTATTAGAAGTAGATTATTTGAGTCTTTGGAAGTTGCGACTAAACTTAGTAAAGGTAAAGTAGTAGTAGATTTTCTTGGCGATAAGGAAGTAGTTTACTCAGAAGATTTTGCATGTCCATATTGTGATTTTTCACTACCTGAACTTGAACCTCGTCTATTTAGTTTTAATGCACCATATGGAGCATGTCCTGAATGTAAAGGACTTGGTATTAAATTAAAAATAGACCCTGATTTAGTTATTCCTGATAAGAGTAAATCTTTAAAAGATGGAGCGATTGTTACTCTTGGTGATGATACTGATAATATTTATTATAAAAGACTTGAGTGCATGTGTAAGCATTATAAGATTAGTACTAGTAAACCTTTTAAGAAGTTGACAGAAAGAGAGAAAGACTTAATTCTTTATGGAAGTGATGAGTTAATTCATTTTAACTATAAATCTAAAAGTGGTAATGTTACTAATCAGACTGATTACTATGAAGGTATTATCAATAATCTAGAACGTCGTTATATGGAAACATCAAGTAGTTGGATTAGAGAATGGTTAGAGAAATTTATGATTGAACAAACTTGTGAAGTTTGTGGAGGGGCTCGTTTAGCTGATAATGTGCTTTCTGTTAAAGTAGGTAAGAAAAATATTTATGAAGTAACATGTATGAGTGTTAAAGAGCTTATTACTTTCTTTGATAAATTAAAACTTAGTGAAGAGAAAATGCAGATTGCTGACCTTATTCTTAAAGAGATTAAATCACGTCTATCTTTCTTAAAAAATGTAGGACTTGAATATTTGACTCTTGCCAGAAGTGCGGGAACATTAAGTGGTGGAGAAGCACAACGTATTAGATTAGCAACACAGATTGGTTCTCGTTTAACAGGGGTACTTTATGTTCTTGATGAACCTAGTATTGGACTTCATCAAAGAGATAATGATAGACTTATTAATTCTTTAATTGAAATGAGAGATTTAGGTAATACTTTAATAGTTGTAGAACATGATACTGATACAATGCTTGCTGCTGATTACCTTGTTGATGTTGGTCCTGAAGCAGGAGATAGAGGTGGAAAGATTGTGGCGGCAGGTACACCAGAAGAAGTAATGAAGTGTGATGAGAGTATTACAGGACGTTATTTAAGTGGCAAAGAAAGTATTCTTGTACCTAAAACAAGAAGAAAAGGCACTGGTAAGTTTATAACTATTAAAGGTGCTAGAGAGAATAATTTAAAAAATATAGATGTTAAAATTCCGCTTGGAACATTCACCCTAGTAACTGGTGTTAGTGGAAGTGGTAAGAGTAGTTTAATTAATGAGATTCTTGTTAAAGCGGCTTCTAGTACTTTATATAAATCCAAAGTTAAGCCTGGTAGGCATGATAAAATATTAGGACTTAATAATATTGATAAACTTGTTGATATATCACAGTCACCAATTGGTAGAACTCCTAGAAGTAACCCTGCAACATATACAGGGGTATTTGATGATATTAGAGAGCTTTTCACTAATACTAAAGAAGCGAAGATGTATGGCTTTGAGAAGAATAGATTTTCCTTTAATGTAAAAGGTGGTAGATGTGAAGCTTGTAGAGGAGATGGAGTTAAGAAAATAGAGATGCATTTTTTACCAGATGTTTATGTTCCTTGTGAAGTTTGTCATGGTACAAGGTATAATAGAGAGACTTTAAACATTTACTATAAAGAGAAGAACATTGCTGATGTCTTAGATATGCGAGTTAGTGAGGCCTTAGAATTCTTTAGTAATGTTCCTAAGATTAAAAATAAACTTCAAGTACTTGAAGATGTAGGACTAGGATACATTAAACTAGGACAAAGTGCCCCAACACTAAGTGGAGGGGAAGCAGAGAGAGTTAAACTTGCTAAAGAGTTACAGAAAAAGCCAACTGGTAAAACTTTGTATGTTCTAGATGAACCAACAACAGGACTACATTCTGCAGATATTAAGAAGCTACTTGCAATTTTACAGAAAATAGTCGATAATAAAGATACAGTACTTGTTATAGAGCATAATCTAGATGTTATTAAATGTGCTGATTATATTATTGATTTAGGTCCAGAAGGAGGAGATGGAGGAGGTAGTGTAGTTGCTACTGGTACTCCAGAAGAGATTAGTAAAGTTAAAGAATCTTATACAGGACAATTTTTAAAGAAAATGTTATAAATTATAGGAGGAGACTATGAAGATAATTGTAACGACAAAAGAGAAAATCAGATTAAATAGATTTTTAGAATGGCTTTTGTATTTTGCAAGTTACTCTATAGTCTTCTTTTTAGTTTCTTGTTTTTTTGAGACCTTTTATATAGATCCATCTCATCCTGTTTTATTTTCAATATTAGCTTCATTTATAATATATATTTTAAATCAGACTGTTAAACCCTTGTTAGTTAGATTTACAATACCAGTGACGGCTCTTACTTTTGGTCTTTTCTATCCATTTATCAATTTATTTATTCTTAAACTTACAGACTGGATTTTAGGTAAATATTTTAATCTTTTGGATATATGGGTTGCTCTTGCTATATCAATATTAATTTCTGTGGCAAATGTTTTAATAGAAGAGTTTGTCATTAAACCAATTATTAGAAAGGTTAAACATCATGGATAGGGTGCTTTTGGATTTAGGCTTTATAAAAATATATTATTACTCTATCTTTATTCTTTTAGGAGTTATAGCAGGAGGAGTCCTTGTCTTTTTAGAGCTTAGAAAAGAAAAGGTTAATAAAGATGAGTTATTTGATATGTTTTTCTATACGATTATCTTTGCATTTTTAGGAGCAAGGGCTTATTATGTGTTGTTTAATTTATCATATTATTTGTCTAATCCCATAGAGATACTTTATATATGGCATGGTGGTCTTGCTATTCATGGAGGGATACTCGGTGGACTTTTATATCTTTGGTATTATAGTAAGAAACATAAATTAAATCTTTTAAAACTTTTGGATATACTAGTAGTAGGTCTTATTATAGGACAAGCGATAGGTAGATGGGGTAACTTCTTTAATAGTGAAGCTTATGGGTATGTTACATCATATGGTTATTTAAAGAGCTTATATATACCAGAATTTATTATTAGAGGTATGTATATTAATGGAGATTATTATATGCCAACATTCTTCTTTGAGTCATGTTGGAATGTAATTGGTTTTATAATTCTTTTAGTAATTAGAAAATTTTATAAGAACTTAAAGACTGGACAGTTAATGGGATTTTATATGATGTGGTATTCATTCATTAGATTTATTATAGAAGGTATGAGACTAGACAGTTTAATGTTAGGACCTATAAGAGTGGCTCAGCTTGTATCGGTCGCCTTGTTTATCGTAGGAGTTTACTTCGTCTTTATTAGAAGAAATAAGAAGTTATATAGAGAGGATGTGCTTTATGAATAATAAATATAAAGTAGTAATTGTAGGCTGTGGTGTAGCAGGAATGACTGCAGCGCTTTACTTAAATAGAGCAGGTATTGATTGTATTATTTTAGAGAAGTCTATGCCGGGAGGACAGATAGTTGATAATGGAAATATTATGAACTTTCCTTCATATGAATCTATCAGTGGAAGTGATTTAGCTTTAAAGATGTTAAAACAGATTACTGATTTAGGTGTTTTAGTTAAATATGAAGAAGTTAAGGATATTAAGGTAGATAAAGAGAAAAAGGTTATTACTAGTAAGGGTGAGTATATCTGTGATTATTTAATAATTGCAACTGGTCGTAAACCTAAATTACTTGGCGTTAAAGGTGAAGATGAGCTTAGGACTAAAGGAATAAGTTATTGTGCTGTTTGTGATGGGGCTTTATATAAAAATAAAGATGTAGTTGTTGTGGGTGCAAGTGATGCAGCATTTGAAGGAGCGATATACTTAAGTAAGTTAGCATCAACTGTTACTGTTTTATATCGTAATCATTTTAGAGCGAAAGCTTATTTACAAGAGATGATTAAGAAAATAGATAATATTTCTTTTGTAAGAGGAGAAGTAGAAAGTTTTTCTAAAGATGATAAAATTACTATTAAGACAAAAGAAGGTAATGATATAATTACTGATGGAGTATTTATTTATATTGGGCAAATTCCTAATGCTAACTTTTTATCATCATTAGATATTTTAGATGATAGAGGTTATGTTAAAACGGATGATAATTTAATGACTTCTATAGATGGAGTTTATGCCGTAGGTGATGCTTTAAATAAATATGACTATCAAATAGTTATTGCTATGGGAGAAGCAGCTAAAGTTGCATTAGAGATTTCAAGGAGATGAGTTTTGTGAATAATAAAAAAATAGTTGTTTTTGGAGGGGGAACAGGGCTTTCTTATTTGCTTAAAGGCCTTAAAGATTTCCCTTTAGATATAACTGCTGTTATAACTGTTTCAGATGATGGAAGAAGTACAGGTAAATTAAGGGAGGAATTTCATGCTCCTGCTGTTGGAGATATAAGACGTGTTCTTAGTAGTTTATCATCAAGTAGTGATAATATTAAAGATATGTTGGAATATCGTTTTAATACTACTAGTGATTTAGATGGACATGCATTAGGTAACTTAATGCTTATTTCTCTTTTAAATATTACAGGAAGTTTAAAAGAATCTATTAGTGAACTTTGTACTCTTTTAGATATTAAAAATAAAGTATTACCATTAACAGAAGATGCCAATGTAACACTTATGGCAGAAATGATGGATGGTAGTATTGTAGAGGGAGAAGCTTCTATTACTAAGAGTGAGAAAAAAGTAAAAAAACTTTTTTATAAAGAACAACCTAAAGTGTTAGAAGAAGTTAAAGCTGCTATTAGGGAAGCAGACTTAATCATCTTTAGTATGGGTAGTCTTTATACTAGTATTTTTCCTCATCTTATTTCTAAAGAAGTTATTGAGTGTTTAGATAAAACAGACTCTCCTATTATGTATTTATGTAATATTGTAACACAACCTGGAGAGACTGATGACTTTACTGTAAGCGATCATGTTAACCTTATAAATAGTTATTTAGGTAAACACAAGCTTGATGCTGTTATTGCATCTAATTCTAAAATAAGTGAAGAGATGGCCTTAAGGTATTCTAATGAGGAAAGAAAAGATCCAGTCAAAATAGATTATCCAGTTTTATCTAAGTTAGATACAGAATTTATTGAAGCAGATCTTTTAACTATTGCTGATGGAACGCTTAAGCATCATAGCCAAAAGCTTAGTTCTTTAATATTTTCTTACTTAATGAAATAGAGGTGAGACTTATGTCTTTTACTGGTACAGTAAAAAATGAAATAACTACATTAAAATTAACTGAGACTGCGAAAATAGCTTTAATCTCGGGTTTTTTTCGTAATAATTATCAAATAATTAAAGATTCTATTACTATTAGTAGTGAGAATGATGTAGTTATAACCTTTTTAAAAGAGTTACTAGATAGTTATGAAGAGATATCTTATAGTGAAGAGCTTTTAGATAATAATAATTTTAGTAAAAATAAACTTAAAGCTTTAGTTATTGCCTTTGGAGATGACTTTATTAAAGAAACTTTTTGTATTGATAGTGAAGTTGTTCCTAGTTATTTAGTAGAGTCTGATGATGAGGTTAGAGGTTATTTAAGAGGAGCTTTTTTAAGTAGTGGTAGTATTAATGATCCTAAGACTAGTAGATATCATTTGGAGTTTTTAATAGAAAGAAGCGAAGAAGCAGTTTTTGTTCAGAAACTTCTTAATACTTATTCACTAAATGCTAAATTATTAAGCCGTGATAAAGGATTTATGATATATATTAAAGAAGCTGATAAGATAAGTGATTTTTTAAAAATAATTGGTTGTAGTAAAGCAGTGCTTTACTATGAAGAAATAAGAGTTTATAGGGATGCTAAAAATAAAACTAATCGTCTTAATAATTGTGAACAAGCTAATATGGATAAAGTTTTGCAAACAGCGATGGAACAATTAAACTATATTAAGATACTTGAAGATAATATGGGAGTTGAATTACTTGATGATAAGACTAAAGAAGCTTTAGAATATCGTAAGAAATATCAGGAGGCTTCATTAAAAGAATTAAGTGAGATTATCAGTTTAGAGACGGGTAAAAAAATTACTAAGTCAGGACTTAATCATAGATTTAGGAAGATTAAAGAATTAGCGCTTAAATTTTTAGATAATTAAATAGTAATCTTAAAAACTACAAATTACCGAATAAAAAGCTCACAAATTGCCGAATAAAAAGTCTACAAATTACCGAAAAACATTGAAAAAACCATCATTCATGATGGTATTAACTGCAACTGGTAATTATGCTTATAAACGTGATGATGATGTTTATGTTATTCCTGTAGGATGCTTGAAAAATTAATTAAGGTAAATACTTTTATATATTTTCTTTTTATCAGTTCTACCTACAACGTAGTCCATTGAAGCATTATAAAAGTTTACTATATATAGTAATTTGTGTGTAGTAGGGCGCCTTACACCTGTTTCAAAACTAGAATAGGTTGTTTGAAAGAAACCTATTTTATCACTTAATTTGGCTTGCGTTAAGTGATTTTCTTTTCTTAGTTCTAATAGCCTTTCACATATCTTTTTATAATCAATCTTTAACTTTTCACTATGTTCTATCTTGTTAGATATACCTAATAAATAATCTAAGTTAACATCATAATAATTAGCTAGTATATTAATCTTTTCTAAAGGTATATCATTAGAGCATTTTTCCCATTTAGAATAAGTATTTTCTTTTACATTTAAAATTTTTGCAATATCTTTTTGCAATAAACCATTATTATGGCGTAATATAGCCATTCTGTTTCCATTTTCTACCACTTTTATCACCATTTTTATTGTAAGTAGGAAAAGTTAATACTTGAAGATAATTGGACTTTATGTGCTAAAAAATGAAAAAAGTTGTAATTTTAAATATTTGGATGAATTTAGGCTTAGATATTGTATTTTCTCCTAGGGAATTTTGAAAATTGTTAATAAAAATTTCTTGAATTCAGAAAAACCGTAATTTTGCAAAGCATTTCTTTTCTGCTATAGTGTCTTTAGAAAGAGATATTATGTGTGAGAGGAGGTGCTTTTTATATTTAGTGAATGTGTTAAACCTATGGAAGTAATTGTTGATAGAATAGAGAATAATTTAGTAGTAGTTGAACTTGATAAAGGTAGGGTTATGACTTATCGAATAGATAAACTTCCTTCTGTTAAAGAGGGTGATGTCTTAG
>CAMMTE010000056.1:0-7423 GCA_946499755.1 uncultured Mycoplasmatota bacterium | reverse complement strand
TATTTTTAAATAATCTTTTAATTCTCCTAATAACAGATTCATGTTGGATTAAAGAGAAATCATCTTTAAGAGTTTTAGCAATGTCACTTGCAACAGAAGATTCAGATAGAATCATACCTAAAGATATAAAAGGAATAATTTTAAGTTGTGTCTTTCTTATATTAGGATTACTTTTTAGTAAAAATTCTTTCATTTCACTTGCAATATCATTTTGACTATTGTATACTTTACTCATAAACAACCTCTATTCTATTTTGTGATTATAATAAGAATATCAAAAAAGGTTGTTTATTTCAATTTTAAAAGGTAAATGACTCAGGATAATATCTGGGTCATTTTTATATCGTTTTAAAAACTGTCCGGTTATAAGTTAGAAGCATTTACTTGCTTCTTTTTTCATTTTCTATTATTCTATTAGTGGTGATGTATATGTCTAAAGTTGATGCTATATATATTCATATTCCTTTTTGTAATTATATTTGTGCTTACTGTGATTTTTGTAAAGTCTTTTATAATAAAGAATATGTTAATAAATATTTAGAAGCATTAGAACTTGAGATTAAATCTAATTATAAAGGAGAAGTAATTACCTCTTTATATATAGGTGGAGGGACTCCTAGTAGTTTAAGTCTTAATGAATTAGAGAAGCTATTTAGTATTTTAAAGATATTTAATTTAAGTAAAGACTGTGAAATTACTATAGAAGCTAATTCTGATAGTTTAAGTTTAGATAAGATTAATTTATTTAAAAGATATGGAGTTAATAGAGTTAGTCTTGGAGTTGAAACTATTAATGAAGAGTTACAAAAAACTCTTGAAAGAAAAACTAGTAAAGATACCGTTATTAATTGTATTAATAATTTAAAAAGAGTAGGTATTACTAATATAAATGTAGATTTAATATATGCTATATTAGGAGAAACATTGGAAGATTTAAATAATGATTTAGACTTTTTACTATCATTAGATGTACCTCATATATCTACATATTCTCTAATTATAGAAGATAATACTAAGTTAAAAATAAATGGTGTTAAGAATATAGATAAATCTTTAGATAGAGAAATGTATGATATGATATCTTCTAGATTAAATAATAATAATTATATTCATTATGAAATATCTAATTTTTCGAAAGATTCCTATCAGTCTAAACATAATTTAAAATATTGGTATAATTTAGAGTATTATGGTTTTGGATGTGGTGCAAGTGGATATATAGATAATATTAGATATACTAATACTAAAAGTATTACTAATTATATTAAGGGTAAAACTATTATTGATAAAGAGATAGTTAGTAATAAAGATAAAATGTTTTATGAGATAATGCTAGGTTTTAGAACTAATAGAGGGATAGATAAAAAGTATTTTAAAGATAAGTATAATGTAAGTATAGATAGAGTATTTAAGTATGAGAAATTTGTTGATAATAAGGTGTTAGATGAAGATGAGAAATATTTAAGAGTAAGAGAAGAATACTTTTATGTTTTAGATGAAGTTATAATAGAGTTTTTAAACACTTTACAAACAAATGTTTCTTTTGATATAATTAATTAGAAAGAGGTAATTATGAATAAGAAAGAGATATTTTATGATGAAATAAATTATATAAAAGATGAAAGTTTGAGAAAGAGTTTAGGTGAGTTAATAGAATTGTTACCTGATTATTTCTTTAAAGAGCCTGCTGCATCTACAGGTAAATATCATCCTAGTTATGCTCAAGGAGAAGGAGGCCTTCTTAGACATACTAAGGCTGCTGTTAGAATTGGTTATGAATTATTACAAGATTTGTCTATTGGTAAAAAATATACTGATCATGAGAAAGATTTAATGCTTATGGCTCTTTTATTACATGATGGTTTTAAAAAAGGTCTTGTAGAAGAGAAATATACTCGTTTTGATCATCCTTTAATCGCTAGTAAAGTTGTTCTTGATAATGCTAGTAAAGTAGGATTAAGTAGTGAAGATGCTAAGTTTATAAGTGATGCTATTAAGACGCATATGGGAGATTATACAGTTGATTATAATGGTAATGAAGTATTAGAGAAACCTCATACTAAATATCAAAACTTTGTCCATATGTGCGACTTTTTAGCAAGTCGTAAATGTTTGTTAGTACCATTTAATGAACATAATAATATAGAAATATAGGAGGATACCTATGGGAAAAATTATTGTTATTGAAGGGATAGAAGGTAGTGGAAAAGAAACACAAAGTAAGTTGTTAGTAAATACTTTAAATAAAATGGGGATAAAGTCTATTGAATTTTCTTTTCCTATGTATGATACTCCTACAGGGAAAATATTTAAAGACTACTTTTTAAGTAACAATAATTATTTTAATGAAGGGATTGATTCTTTGGATCCTGAGCTTGTCTGTTTATATACTGCTGCTGATCGTAAATATAATATTAAGAAAATAAATAAGTATTTATCTGATGATTATATCGTTGTAATTAATCGCTATACTAGTTCTAATATGGCTAATCAAGGTAGTAAATACGAAGACTCTGAAGATAGATTTTATATGTATCAGTGGATTGATAAATTAGAGTATTGGCTTTTAAAACTACCTAAACCTGATTATACAATTCTTCTTAATATGCCATATAAATATAATAAACAAATATCTTTTGATTTCTTACTTGATGATAAGTCATCTAAGGTGTTAAGAGCATATAAAGAATTATCAGAGTTATATAATTGGGATGTTATAGAGTGTGTTCATGATAATAAAGAGAAAAGTATAGATGAGATACATAAAGAAATAATAGAATTATTAAAGAATAAAGGTATAATTTAGAGTTTTTGGGAGATATTATTAGTAGGTGATAATATGGATTATTTACTAATACTTTTAAAAACTCTTTTCTTTTATTTTGCTATCGTTCTTTTTTACCGTTTTATGGGTAAAAGAGAAGTAGGAGAACTTGGTATAATAGATTTAATAGTATCAATATTAATAGCAGAACTTGCCGCGATTAGTATTGAAAAATATTATACTAGTGTCTTTTTAATGCTTCTTCCTATAGCACTTTTAGTAATATTACAAATAATACTTGCTAAAATTTCCTTAAAAAGTGATAAACTTAGAAATATGTTAGATGGAGAAGCTTCTATGATTATAGATAATGGTAAAGTAAATTTTAAAGAAATGATTAAACAAAGATATAATTTAGAAGATTTACTTACTCAGTTAAGAGCTAGAAATGTTAAAAGTATAGAAGAAGTAGAATATGCAATACTTGAGACTAGTGGTAAGTTATCAGTCTTTACTAAAGATGCTAAAAATAGTGGACCATATCCATTACCTATAATACTAGATGGTAAAGTACAAATGGCTACTTTAAAACGATTAAATAAAAAAGAGAAATGGCTTAATGAATTATTAGATGCTAAAAAAGTAAAGCTTGATGATGTGTTTTATGCTTTTTATAAAGATAAACAGTTATTTATTATAAAAAATAGTGATTGTATCTCTTAATTAGACAAAATAATTATTATAAATGTAATATGATAAGAGTATGAGAAAAGAATTAATTTTACTACTTATCATTTTTTTATTATTTTTAGTTTATATCTTTATACCAGAAGAAGAAAAAGAAAGTAAGGTAGGTGAGAGGAGAGCTGTATTTGTTTCTTATATAGAACTTGGTAATTATATAAGAGGAAAAGAGGTAAGTGATGCTAAAAAGACGATTGATGATATGATAAAAGATACTAAAGATTTTGGTTTTAATATGATTATATTACAAGTTAGAAGTTTTAGTGATGCGATATATCCTTCTTCTATTTTTCCTAGTAGTAGAACTGTTGTTAATAATGAAGGAGATAAACTTTCTTTTGATATATTAGATTACTTTATAAAAATAGCTCATAAAAATAATATAGAATTACATGCTTGGATTAATCCCTATAGAATTAGTAATGATACTGATATTAATGTTATTAGTAAAGATAATCCTGCTTATAAATTATTAAATACTAGTAGTGATGCTGTTAAAGTAATAGATAATGTAGGTATATATTATAATCCTGCTAATAGTAAAGTAGAGTCGTTAATACTTAAGGGAATAGATGAAATTATTAGGAATTATGATATCGATGGAATTCATTTTGATGATTATTTTTATCCTAAGAGTGATGATATTGATATATTAGAATATAGTGAAGATAATAATAACTTAACTTTAAAAGATTTTAGGTTAAAAGTAATTACTTCTTTAATAAAAAATACTTATGATTTAATTAAAAGTTATGATAAATCTATTCTTTTTGGAATATCTCCTGATGGTAATATAGATAATAATTATAATAGTAATTATGTAGATACAAGACTTTTTTGTAGTGAGAAGGGTTATCTTGATTATATTATGCCACAAGTATATTATGGTTTTTTAAATAGTGTTAAACCTTTTGAAGATACAGTTAAATCTTGGAATAATTTAATTACTAATGGTATAGATTTAATACCTGCACTTGCTTTTTATAAGACTGGTAATATAGATGAATTTGCTAAAGAAGGAGTTAATGAATGGATTGATTATAATAATATTATTGCAAGAGAAGTAATGTTAAGTCGGGAATTAACTAATTATAATGGCTTTTCTATCTTTAGATATGATTCTTTATTTAGTAATAATTTGTCTCAAAATGCTTTTTTAGAAAAAGAAAATTTAAAAAATATAATAAAAAATTAAATATTTATGTTATACTTTATTTAAGGTAGGTGATATATTGAAAAAGAACGGTTTTACATTAATTGAATTACTTGCTACTATTTTAATACTTGCTTTATTAATGTTAGTAGCAGTACCTAATGTTATGAGTACTATTGATAAAAATAAGCAGGATACTTATATTGAAGATGCTAAGAGGATGGTAACATTAACAGAGTATGAAATTCGTCGTAATACAAATATAGAGTTGCCTACTAGTGGTAATTGTATTGTTGTTAAATTAAATGCTTTGGATACTTCTTCTTTAGAAGAGGCTCCTGAAGGTGGTGTTTATGACTATAATAACTCTTTTGTTGTAGTTGCAAGAAGTGGAAGTAGTTATTTATATTATGTAACACTAATAGAAAACTACGATAGTGGTAAAAGAGGAATAAATTTAACTAGTAGAGATAATTTAAATGATGAAGATGCTAGGAAGTATGTAGTTAGAGATAGTGAATTTACAACAAATAATATTTCAGTAGGCTCTACTTTACAGTTAGATGGTAATAATTTTACAATAAGTGGTATTGTTAGTAATGCATAATTATAAATAATTATTGACATAAAAAAATAAAATTGATATGATTAAATAGAAAGATATGGAGGTTAATAGAAATATGAAAAATTTAAAAAACAGAAAAGGTTTTACATTAATTGAATTATTAGCAGTAATTATTATCTTAGCGATATTAATGACACTTGCTATTACAGCGATGAGTGGTTATATTGTTAAGGCAAGAAAGGATACATTCATTACAACTGCACAGCAATATGCTAATGCTGCAAGACTTAGTTTCGTAAATAATGAGTATGATACTCAAATTGCTAGAGGGAACTGTATTGCAGTTAAAACTTCAGGTATTGATCTAGAAAGTGGTTCTACTGATAGTCCATTTGGTAATGCTTTTTCGGCTAATGATAGTTATGTTGTAATACGAAATGTTGCTGGTGCGACAGATGAAAGTGATAAATATGAGTATTATGTACAAATGGTAGATAGTAAGGGAAATGGCTTTGGTTTAATGAGAGAAGCTGATGTAGATAGAAAAAATGTAATTCAAGAGAAAGTTAAATCTGCACCATCTCCAACTGGTAGTTATCAAACTTTACCTGCTAGTGTTAGTGAAAGTGCTCCAAAAACATTAAAATTATTTAAAGGTGGAGCTTCTGGTACTGCTGATGGGTCTTGTAATTTAGTAGCAATTTATTAAAATATAATTATTTGTAAGAACAAGAATTTCTTGTTCTTTTTCTATTGATAAATTTGTAAAATTAGTTATAATAATTATTAGTTCTTTTGAGGAGGTATATGATGGCTAAATTACCTATACTTATTATTAATAATGCAATACTTTTTCCTAATATGGAGTTTCGAAGTGAGACTGTTAATACTTATGAACAAGATATTATTAATAAAATAGATAATACTGATAGTAAAGAGTTTATTATAATTCATTCTATTGATAATATTAGTACAAGTGATGTAACAGAATTTCCTAAAATAGGTCTTTTAGCAACTTTAACTTTAAAACTTAATATACCTAACTCTAAAATGCGTTATATAGTTGTTGGTCTTAGAAGAGTAGAGATAGATAGTTATGAAGAAGATGGGGATATTTATTATGCTAATTATAAAGAGATAGAGACTACTAATATAGATTATAAAGAAGAGACAATGTATTTAGATATGCTTTATCGTAATTATGAGAAGTATGTTAGAGAAATATCTACTGTTAGTAATGCTATGTTAGGAGAAATATCATCTATAAATAATTTAGATGATTTAACAGATGTTATAGTAGCTTTCTTAAATCTTTCTCCTGATGTAAAAAAACAATATCTTTATGAACTTAGTCCAATAAGAAGAGCGATTAGTTTAGTTAGTCAGTTAAAAGAAGAGATTAATTTGGCTAAGTTAGAAAAAGAAATAGAAGTTAAAGTTCATAAGAAAATAGATGATAATCAAAGAAAGTTTTATTTACAAGAGAAATTAAAAGTTATTTCTGATGAGTTAGGAGAAGTTAGTAGTAAGAGTAGAACAGTTGATAAATTTAATCAAAGATTAAAAAAATTAAAATGTTCTAATAAAGTTAAAACAAAAATAAAAGAAGAGATTAATAGATATTCATCTATTAATGAATCTTCTCCTGATGCTTCTATTACTCGTGATTATATAGAGCTAATGTTATCTCTTCCTTGGGATTATAAGACTCGTGATGTTACTGATATTAAAGAAATAGAGAAATCTTTAAATAATAGTCATTATGGATTAGATAAAGTAAAATCTAGAATAGTTGAATATATTGCTGTTAAACAGAATTCTCCTAAAGAAAAAAGTCCTATTTTATGCTTAATAGGTCCTCCTGGAGTTGGGAAAACATCTCTTGCTAGATCTATTGCTAAAGCACTTAATAGAAGACTTGTTAATGTTTCTTTAGGTGGCATTAATGATGAAGCGGAAATTGTTGGACATAGAAGAACTTATGTAGGGGCAATGCCTGGTAGAATTATATCAGGAATTAAAAAATGTGGTAGTTCTAATCCTGTTTTTGTTATAGATGAAATAGATAAAATGACAAAAAACTTTAAAGGAGATCCTGCTAGTAGTCTTTTAGAAATATTAGATAAAGAACAAAATATGGCTTTTTCTGATCATTATTTGGAAGAAGAATATGATTTATCTAATGTCTTATTTATTG
>CAMMTE010000055.1:0-7612 GCA_946499755.1 uncultured Mycoplasmatota bacterium | reverse complement strand
TTTTTTACTATATTTAATTTATTTAAATTATATAGGTCACTTCTGAACTTAAAAGAGTTGATTACAAAACTAAATTTCAGTGAAAAAGTATTGTAATTAAAGAAAATGGAAAAAACTAGATAATTTTAAGTGTCAAAATTCTTAAAATAAAATCTAGTTTTTTTGTTTTCTAAAATTAAATTTCAGTTTTTGTAATGCTAATTTTACTTATTAAAAATACTTATTTTTTTAATAATTTTGGGGACAAAATAATGTCCTTAGAATCAATAACTTTATAACCTAAAACATTCATAATAAAATCTACTTTTTCCTTGCCAATTTCTTCTACTAAGGCTTCATATGGACTTTTGTAATTTAATAATTTTCTTGGGTAACTATTAACGTGTGACATAACTAAATTAATGTCTTTTTGAGTTAAATTATTAAAAGTAGTCCCTTTAGGTAATATTTTTCTAAGTTCTACATGATTTTTTTCTATCTTTCCTTTTTGATTTGATTTGCCAGGATCACAGAAAAATAAATTTATTTGATTGTCACCTTCTAAAGTCTCTATTTCTTCTATCATTGTAAATTCTACACCATTATCAGTTAGCATAATTCTAAATAAAAGTATAAATAATTCCGCAGTTAATTTTTTCTTTAATAAATTTAGTTCTTTATTTACTTTTGATGCTGTTTTACTGTCTAGTAATATCGCTATCATAAAGTTCGTTTTTCTAAATAATAAAGTTAGGATAACTTTCTTATCGGTTGTTTTGCCTATAACAGTATCCATTTCAGTAATTTTATAATCTTTATGTTTGTTAATAAAGATAACGAAACAATCATAGTTTCTATTTACCTTAAGCTTTTGAATTTTATTTTTTTCTTCATCAGGTATATCTTTTTCTTTTTTATCTTTATCTCTTTTCTTATAACTGACTTTTTTAACTAAATCAATATTTCTGAATTCAAAAATACCATCATTTGTATAATTATAATAAGAAGATGTGCATTTTTTAATGTTATCGTCAGTCTTAACAATAGCATCTAAAGATTGACCATTTTTAATTCGCCTTTTTATCTCTGTATTAGCATAATCAATTTCTTCTTCAGTTAATCTATGTCCTTTTCTTGAATTAACAAGGGACTCATGGTATTCTATATTTGCACGCTTTGCTAAATAAACCATTTTAACATTAAAGCATTCTTTGGCTGATTTACAACCATTACAAACATATGGCTTTTTAGTAAGGCGTTCACATAGATATTCTTTATAGTTAAGACATATATTATTACAGAAATGTCTTTTACAAGATCTACATAAATTATCACAAGGTTCAATATTACATAAACCTTTTATTTTACAAGATCTATCTTTAAAATACATACATAAATTTCTATTACCATTGAAATTAGATGGATACTTCTTTTCTCTATGATTTATAATTTCATATTTGACAGCATTATATGATTTATCAATACTATTTGCTATTTCAGTTAAAGTTTTGTTTTTGTTTAAGCCTGCTTCTATATCTTTACGATCTGTTGCGGAAAGATGCTTATTTTTCATTTCATATTCTTACCTCACTTCCTATCTTTTTGTAAAATCTTAGCATTACTATTAAAGAATATAGTAATATCTTAAATAATTAAAGTAGTGAGGTATATTTCTAAAATTAAATTGCAGTTATTATGTAAATAATCGTGAAATTAACTTTTAGAATATATACATATTGATTTCTAAACTTAAATTTCAGTTGGATAAATTATTCACTGCAATTTAGTTTTAGAAAGAGTATTAATTAAAAAGTAATAAGCTTTTCTAATACTAAATTTCACTTTACTCCAAAACTGCAATTTAAGTTTAAAATTAAGGAACATATATTTTTTTACAAATAAATATTGACAAGTAATTTTTTACTGTGATATAATCGATATGTTCCAATTGAAGCGGGGAATTAGCTCAGCTGGGAGAGCGTCACGTTTGCACCGTGAAGGTCAGGGGTTCGATCCCCCTATTCTCCACCATTAAGATTATCAACTCTTGTATATCAAGAGTTTTTTTATTATATAAAAGAGCTAGGTTAAAAACCTAGCTTTAGACTTCCACTCTCATTGATTGACTTATATGTCCCTCGACTATTAAAGTCTTCACAAAACAATCAATTACATAATTAATTTATGTGTTAATTACAAACAACATTATCTTTTAATTCCATCATTGCACTAGTTACTTCTTCTTCAATCTCAGGTAAAGCACTCTTACTAATATTAGATAGAATTACAAGTTCTTTAACTGTATCAATAATTACTCTACCAAAAATAATACCTGTCCTAATCTTTAAATCATTAAACATATCAGGAGTAATAGTATCAAAGAAATACCCTATTACAACCCTATCTCTTCCTATAATTAAACGTTTATTAGTAATAGCCACTATACAAGTACCAAAGATATCAAAAGAACTTTTATTTTTTTGAGCATAAAAAGCATATTTAATAACTTCATCATCATGCAAATGTTCTAAAACAACTCTAGAATTCTTCTTTAACCTCCAACCTATAGTTAAAGGATATTTCCTTCTAAAATTACTTAACTGTTCTTCTAATATTGCTTTATTATCCATAAATACTCCTATTCATCAATAAGTCCATTATCTTTAAAGAATTTAACAACTGTATCTTTATCAGAAAGTCCTTCTAAAACATCAACAAACTTATCATCTTTAACAATTATTAACATAGGTGTACCATATCCACCCTTTTCATCAAAGTAATCATCAGATTTTACAAATTTAGCTTGTCCATCATCATCAAGTTCATCTGTATTTAAATAATTAACAGTAACTCCATATTCATAAACAATATTTCTAACAATAGGTTCCATCTCTTGACAATAATGACAAGTAGGTCTTGCTACATAAATAATTGAAGCTTTACTTCCTTCTTTAAGATCTAAATATTCATCAATATCAATCTCATTTAAATCTCCTTGTTCATCTTCTGGAATATCACTACTAGTAGATGTAGTATCACTACTATTAGAACTATTATTAGTAGAACTTGTAGTAGTAGTACTATTATCATTACTATCTTGTAATTCTGATGTAAAATAACTAGCACCAAATACTATTACTAAAACTAAAACTACAATAGTAGCACTTTTTATTTTATCAATTGTTTCTCTTTTCATAAATAATCCCTCCGTTTACAATTATATCATAAAATAATTAAAAATTAAGTATTATTAACTAATTTCTTCTAAATTTCACTTTAATATATTTTTTATCATATATTTCTTGTAAATTAATCCAAAACTCAAAAGGTATACCAAGTGCATATTCCAAAGCATTAGCAAGCCTAGATGAAATAACTTTCTTTCCACTTATTACTTCACTAACATGTTTAAGAGAATAATCAGTTCTAACTGCAAGTTCTTCTTGAGTCATATTTCTATCTAATATAATTTCTTTAATTGTTTCCCCTGGATGAATAATTAAATCTTTTTCTATCATAATAATGCACACTCCTTTTAAAACTATATATCATACATTTTAAATAATTATCAACAAAAAAATTAAATATTATAAGAATTTTTTTCATAGAGTATAAAGAAAGGAATGATACCAAAATGAAAATAGGGCTTCCCAAAGCATTACTTTATTATTACTATGCACCTCTATGGAAAGCATTCTTTAATGAATTACATGTAGATATTATTGAAAGTAATGAGACAACTACTAAGACTCTTAATTTAGGTAAAGAAAAAAGTATTGATGAATCATGTCTTGCTTTAAAAATTTATTTAGGACATATTGAAGAATTAAAAGAAAATTGCGATTATATCTTAGTACCTAGAATATTCTCTTTAACTAAATCTGAACAAGTGTGTACTAATTTTAATGCTTTATATGATATTGTTAGAAATACTTTTAAAGATATAAAAATATTAAATTATAATATAGATGTTAAACGTCATCATACTGAAAAAAATGCTTTTTTAAAAATGGGTAAAGAATTAGGTTTTAGTATTATAGAATCTTTAAATGCTTATAATAAAGCGAAAAGAATTGAAGATAATTATTATAAAAATGAAGAGAAGAAAGCTAAAGAAGAGTTAAGAAGTAATAAAACAAAGATATTACTACTAGGTCATCCTTATATGTTAAAAGATAATCTAATTGGTAAAACTATAACTAATTATCTAGAAAAAAATAATATTTCTATTATTTATAGTTATCAAATACCTAAAGACTTAATAGAATTTAACTGTAATAAAATATCAGAAAAAATACATTTTACTATGAATAAAGAACTAATCGCTTCTTTTAATTATTTTAAAGATAAAGTAGATGGTACTATTATTTTAACCGCATTCCCCTGTGGACCAGATTCTTTATCTAATGAAATGATTATAAGAAAAAGAAAAAAGCATCCTATTCTTCTTTTAACTTTTGAAGATTTAACTAATAATACAGCCGTTATTACAAGATTAGAGAGCTTTTTAGATATGTTAAAAGGAGGAATTCACTTATGAGACAATTAGTAGCATTTCCACGACTAGGTAACTATTTTAATCCCATAAGAAAATTAATAGTAAATACAACTCATTTAAAGGTAATAGAAACTCCTAAAATAACTAAGAACACAATTTCTTTAGGCTCTAAAAACTCTCCTGATACTGTATGTGTACCTTTTAAATATAATTTAGGTAATTTTATAGAAGCCTTAGATATGGGAGCGACTATACTATTTCAAGCAGGAGGAGGTTGTAGATATAGATATTATGCGGAAGTCCAAGAGACTATTTTAAAAGATTTAGGCTATAACTTTACTATGTATCAAGTAATGGAAAAAGATAGATTAAGATTTGGTGAGTTATATAATGCTATGTTAAGTCTTAATCCCTATTTAACAAGAAGAAAATTAATAAAAGAGATATTTAGTACTCTTCTTTACATTTATTATTTAGATAAAATAGATATATTTATTAGATCAAGAGTTGGTTTTGAAAAGAATAAGGATAGTTTTAAAAATATTAAAGATAAATTTATAGAAAAAGCAGATAAAGAAAATAGTATTATAAAATTAACAAGGTTATATCAAAAAACCAAAAAAGAATTAAGAAAAGTAGAGATTAATAAACCTAAAGACTCTCTAAAAGTAGGTATTATAGGAGAATTATATACATCTATGGAACCATTCTCTAATTATGAACTAGAGAAATTACTAGCAAGTTTTAATATAGAAATAAAAAGATTTACTAATTTAAGTTATTTATTATGGCAAAAGAAGTTAATAGAATGGTTCATGAAATTAAAGATTAAAAAGTATTGTAAATACACATTAGGGGCAGATGGACTTGATAATGTTTATAGAGTCTACTATCTAAAGAAACATAAATATGATGGTATTATTCATATAAAACCTACAGGATGTACTCCTGAAATAGGAGCCATGCCTATCATAATGAATATTGCTAAAGACAATGATATGCCAATTATATTTTTATCTTTTGATGAACAAACAGGAGTTGAAGGCTTAAATACAAGAATTGAAGCTTTCTATGATTTATTAAAATTTAAAAAGGAGGAAGAAAATGGAAGCAAGTCTAGGAATTGATATAGGTTCTATTTCCACTAAAGGAGTAGTTCTTGATAATGATAATAATATTTTAGCAAGTACATATCTTTGGACTGAAGGTAATCCTATTAAAGCTGTTAAAAAGGTCTTAAAAGATTTAGAAGAACAATTACCAAAAAATATTAAAGTTACATCAGTAGGTACAACAGGTTCTGCTAGAAAGCTCATAGGAACTATGTTAGGTGCAACAAGTATAAAAAATGAGATAACCGCTCATGCTATAGGTACTCTATCAAAATATCCAAACATAAAAACAATTCTAGAAATAGGAGGACAAGACTCTAAGATAATTTTAATTGATAATGGAATAGTTACAGACTATGCTATGAATACACTATGTGCAGCAGGAACAGGAAGTTTTCTATCTAGTCAAGCCAAAAGATTAGGGTTAAATGTTGAAGACTTTGGTAAGATCGCTCTAACTAGTAAAAATCCCACAAATATAGCAGCAAGATGTACTGTATTTGCAGAATCTGACTTAGTTCATAAAATACAAATGGGTTATAAAAGAAATGATATCATTGCAGGACTATGTTATAGTGTAGCATCAAATTATCTTAACAATGTAGGTAAAGGAAAAAAGATAGAAGGACCAATAATATTTCAAGGAGGAGTATCTAAAAATATAGGAGTCAAAAAAGCCTTTGAAGACTTACTACATGAAGATATTATAGTAGATGAAAACGGTCATTTAATGGGAGCTATAGGTAGTGCAATACTTGCAAGAAAAACAGGTATAAAGAAAGAGTTTAACTTCAAAGTAAAAGATGCTAACTTTGAAACAACAGGAATAGAATGTAAAGGATGTCCTAATCACTGTGAGATAATAGTAGTTAAAAAAGATAATAAAATCTTAGACTACTGGGGTAATAGATGTGATAAAGGAGCCTTAAAAGTAAAAGAGTAACAAAAAGTCGTAAATATTAGTATACATAATATCACGACTTTTTTATTTTTACAATATCTAATTTATAACATAAGGATTTTCAGAAGTTCCATCTCCAGACGTAAATCCATTATCAGTTGTTACATTGATAACAGGACGTACGGAGCTGGTACCGTACACAATGGTGTTAACCGGAAAAATATTCTCAACCCAGACACTACCAGCATTTCCACTACCAAAAACGGCCGGCGTCATACTCCAGTAAGACATATATGATGATCCTGGATTTAAATAACTATTACCTACTGCTCCATAGCTTTCTCCACCTAGTACTAATTCATCTGCTGTAATCAATCCGGCTTTTAATCTATAACTTCCTCCATAACTTTCTGTTGTACTTGGACATTTTAAACTTGGACTATTTGCTTTTGTATATCCTGTTACTAATTGTCCTAATCTATCATAACTTGCAAAATAACCATTACCATCATAATTATATCCACTGCTATCATTACAAAATCTTCCTCCTGTTACCATACTGTCATATACAGTACTTCCTAAGGCATTTTTATACCAAGTATCTACTTCTTTCTTTATAAAACTGTCTGTTCCATTATCATAGGTATAGCCTGTATATTTTGGATCATTACGTTCTAAATTATATTTAATATAATCTCCTACTGCGTATGAATTTACTAAATCACTATTTGTGGGATTAGTACTTGTTCCATTATAGATTAATCTTAATGAACCATCTCCATTTACTCGTACTATCTTCCAGTACATCTTATCTCCCTCTGATGCTAACTTTATTGGAGTACATGTACTATTACCTGCTGCCTTACAACTTGCTTCACTTTGATAATATGCACCATTTCTTTTATAAACATAATAGTCACTTGTATATTCTCCAAACTGAACATTATTATTATCTATATTTCCTCTAAAGTAATAACTTATTCCATCTTCATCTTCACTTACATATAAGCCATTTGTTATATAATTTGGATCATTTAACTGTTCAAAACTTGAATTTGTATAATTACCATTACTTGCATAGTTAAACATGATTGTAGTTTCTTCTTGTAAATCATTATTGGC
>CAMMTE010000054.1:0-7755 GCA_946499755.1 uncultured Mycoplasmatota bacterium | reverse complement strand
CTTAGGGATTATATTTTTAGGAGAAGATATTTTAATTAATCAGATAATTGGTGGGTTGTTAATTATTACTTCTAATATTTTATTAGCGGTTAATAAAGAAGGAAAAATTACTTTTAATAAATACTTTGTTATGTCTTTTATTTCTAATTTTCTTTTTGCTATTGCTATGCTTATTAATGTTAATATATCTAGTGAATTTAATCTTGCTTTGTATACAATATTTACAGTTAGTGTTCCTGCTCTTTTAATATTTATATTTGGTAGATATAATTTAAAAAAATTAAAGCATGAATTTAGGTTATACGATAAGAAAAAATTTTTATTAGCTTCTTTTTCTTGGACAGTTATGTTAGTTTCTTCTGTTAGAGCATATCAATTAGGAAGTGTTAGTGTTGTCGCTCCTCTTTTGACTTTAACAGTAATTTTAAATGTTATTTATGAGTTTTTTGTTAATAAAAATAGAAAAGAACTTATTACTAAGTTAATACTTGGTAGTTTAATTGTTATAGGTGTTATACTAATTAAAATGTAAGAATAAATCCTCTTTAGAGTAGCCAATAGTAATTATTTACATATAATACTTTGAACTGAAAGGAGGATTTTAGTTTGAAAAAGACAATTATTTATATTGGGGTTATTTTAGTTATATTTTTAGGAGCTTGTGCTGTATTATTTAACTTTAATAAGAAGGATGATAGTAAGGATTTAGAGACTGTAAGACTTGCTGAAGTAGCACACTCTATTTTCTATGCACCTATGTATGTAGCGATTGAAGAAGGTTATTTTGAAGATGTGGGAATTGATATTGAACTTAGTCTTGCTAATGGGGCAGATAAAGTAAGTGCAGCGGTACTTGCAGGAGATGCTGATGTTGGTTTTGCAGGAAGTGAAGCGACTATTTATGTATATAATGGTGGTGAAAAAGATTATCTTAAGACTTTTGCAAGATTAACTCAGAAAGATGGTTCATTTATTGTAGCACGTGAAGATATTAAAGATTTTACATTAGATGATTTAGTTGGTAAGACCATTATTGGTGGTAGAGCGGGTGGTATGCCTGAGATGACTCTTGAATGGGCTTTAACTGATGCAGGAATTGACCCTAAAAAAGATGTTAATATCGATACATCTGTGGCTTTCTCTGCCATGAGTAGTGCCTTTATAGGAGGGACAGGTGACTTTGTCGCTTTGTTTGAACCTAATGCTTTACAACTTGAACAAGAAGGTTATGGTTATGTTGTGGCAAGTTTAGGAGAATTAGGAGGAGTTGTTCCTTATACGGCTTTCTTTGCAAGAGATAGTTATTTAAATGAGAATGGAGAGTTAATTGAAAACTTTGTTAAAGCGATACAAAAAGGAATTGACTTTGTTCATAATAGTTCTGATAAAGAAGTAGCAGAAGCGATAATAGACCAATTCCCTGATACATCACTTGATGATTTAACTAAGATTGTAAAACGTTATAGATCTATTGATGCTTGGCCTGATAATACAGAGTTTAGTGAAGAAGAATTTGACCACTTACAAGATATTATGATTAATGCTAAAGAATTAGATAGTAAAGTTCCATTTAGTGACTTGATGTATGAAAAATAATATATTACAAATTACACATTTATCTAAGAATTATCAAGATAAAACGTGCGAAATAGAAGCGATAAAAGATATTAATCTTAGTGTTAATGAAGGAGAGTTTATTGTAATAGTAGGACCAAGTGGATGTGGTAAAAGTACTCTTTTGTCAATACTTGCTAATTTAGAGACTAAATCAGGGGGAAATATTAAGTTTTCTAAAGATAATATAAAGTTAGGTTATATGCTTCAAAAAGATAGCTTATTTCCTTGGCTTAGTATTTTAGATAACTGCCTTTTGGGTCTTAAATTAAAGTGTAAAATAAGTATGGAGGATAAAGCTTATGTCTTAAAGCTTCTTGATACTTATGGGTTAAGTGAGTTTAAGGATAAGTTTCCTAGGAGTTTATCCGGTGGTATGAGACAAAGAGTTGGTTGTATGTTATTAAGACACAAAAAAAGAACGCTTATTCATCATCATAATAGTGTTCTTTTAAGTATTCTAGTTCATTTTTTGTTAATTCTTTACTAATTCTATGACATATAGGACAAACTAGATAATACTTTCTAAAACCTAATTTTGTTTTTGCTGGTTGAAATATAAAACCTAAAGCTGGTCCAACTAATCTTGCTAATACATAGTGTTCTCCAGTATTACCACAGTATAGACATTTTCTTGTAACTGTTTTTGTATTATTAACTTTCCATTCATTAGCACTTCCAGATGTAAAATACATATTTTATCCTCCTACTTTGCCTTATCTTCATCAAATAACATTTCTAAATATTTTAAAGATATTTTTCTTATACTTGCAATATCTGATACCTCATCACATAGTTTTACTACACACATTTCAATCATTGGATTAATAAAATCTTCTGGATATTTTTTCATTAAAGCATCAAGATTATCATCAATAATTTTACTAACTTTATTCCAAATAGATGTTGTTACTTCCATAGATGGTGATGTTAATGATTCTTCTATTAACTCTTCTTTTATTTCACCATTAAGTTCCCACGCTGCATCGCATTTTGAACATACTAAATATAGTTTTTTATTCCATTTTAGTATAGGAATAAAATATAACCTAAAGACACTAGCATACTCATACAAATTAAAATGTACATAATTCTTACAATTAGGACATTTATCTATTCCTATATAACCTACTTGTTTTCCTTTTTTACCCCAACCAAATAATACAGGTAGTCCCATACTAAAGCACCTCTTCTGACCAGTTAGATTTCATTAAATCTTTATAATTTTCTGCAATATCTTGGTCAAGGCAAGCTTGGTCTACTGCTACTACATCAATCTGTGATAAATTTATAGACATTACATGAATATTCTTTTCATCACTTATTAAGTATCTTATTAAACTTTCTCGATTATTTAAATGATTAATTACTTTTAACATTTCAATTTCGTTGTTAGCTTTTGTAATAGAACTACTTATAACAACAATCCTATAAGTAGGTTTTACTGTTTCAACTGCTGCTATAACGTATCTAATTGGCATACCTATTTCATCATTGTAATTATTAATAATAATTTCGTCTTCATCCTCAATATATTTAACGTTATTTTCATCTAATCTTTCTTTTACTTTCTCTAAAGCTTCATTCATTTTTCTTACTCCTTTTCTTTATTCTATATGTACATCATAGCATTTTAGGGACAAAAAGTCTACTTATTATTTTCTTTTATTGTGGGACAATAACTATAGGGTGATGCAAATGATGGATGAATTTAAAAACTATAATCCAAATTTTAGAGAAGTTGTTTGCAGAAATATTAAGAAATATCGAAAAGAAAAGAATATTAGACTTATGGATTTAGCAGAAATGTTAGAAGTGAGTCCAGAGTATTTAAAAAGAATTGAAGCTCCTAATGATACTAGAAAGAATTGTTCTTTAAAATTACTTTATAAAATTTCAATTATATTTGATAAGAAAATAGATGACTTTTTTATTGATGATACAAAAAAGAACTGATTTTTATTATTTTCAGTTCTTTTTATATTTTCATTTTACTAAGTCTTAATGAATTTAATACTACGGTTAAACTACTAATAGTCATGGCAATAGAGGCAAACATAGGGCTCATACTTATTCCATAGTTTTCTAATAAACCAATTGCAATAGGTATCATAAGTAAGTTATAAAAGAATGCCCAGAATAGGTTCTCTTTAATGATGAGATAGGCTTTTTTACTTATTTTAATAAGGTCTAAAATATTAGAAATGTCGTTATTCATAAGGATAACATCAGCTGAGTCCATAGCAACATCTGTTCCATCATTAACACTTATACCAATAGTTGAGTTTACTAAGGCTGGAGCATCATTAATACCATCTCCTACCATTATTACTTTTCTACCTTTAGAGACTAAGTCTTTAATAGTACTTGCTTTCTTCTTTGGTAAGACATTAGATATTACTTTAGTTATACCTAACTCTCCTGCAATTATTTTTGCTGTTACTTCATTATCTCCTGTTAACATAATTACTTCTATATTATTATCACTAAATTTCTTAATTACATCTTTTATATTATCTCTTACAATATCTTTAACCCCTATTAGACCAATAACAATACCTTCTTCTATTACATAGATAATACTACAACCATTATTTATTAGAGTATTATAATCTTCTTTATGACTATCTTTTATTTTTAAATCTTTTAATAGAGTATTATTTCCTAGATAGTATTCTTTATTATTAACACTTGCTTTTATACCTTTACCATTTATAGTCTTAAAGTCAGTTACAACTAATTTCTTTTTAACTTTAAAGGCTGTGCTGATAGGATGAGAGGAATTCTTTTCGATATGAGATACAATATTAATTAAATCATTATCTTTATAGTTAGAGTAATTATAAGTTTTAAATATTTTTAAATTACCATAGGTAAGGGTTCCTGTTTTATCAAAGAAAACTGTATCAATAGTTCTTGCTTTCTCTAAGACTTCACTATTTCTTAAGAACAGACCTTTTTTAGCACAAATTCCATTACTTACAACTACAACAAGTGGTACGGCAAGTCCTAAGGCACAAGGACAGGCAACTACTAAAACTGTTACCATATGAATTAGTGCTTCATTTAAAGGTAGACCTATTATTAGTTGAATAATAAATGTTAAAAAGGCAATGATTAAGATTACCGGAACAAAGATACCACTTACTTTATCGGCAATTCTTTGTATTTTTGTTTTGGTATTAGTAGATTCTACTACTAGTTTAACTATTTCAGAGATGGTAGAGTCTCTTCCTATTCTTTTAGCTTTATATTCAATAAGTCCATCATAACTAATAGAACCAGCGATAACAGTTGAACCTTTTTCTTTTAGGACAGGAGCACTTTCTCCTGTAATAAAGCTTTCATTAACATAAGTCTTACCTTTAGTAACAATACCATCAACAGCGATTTTCTCTCCTGCTTTACAAATTAGAGTATCCCCTACTTCTACTTCATCAATAGTTACTTTTAACTCTTTATTATTCTTTTTAACTATGGCATAACTTGGAGTTATTTGGACTAGTTTTCTAATAGCATCTTTTGTTTTATCTTTACTTGAATCTTCAATAACACGACCTAATTTAATAAAATAGATAACCATACAAGTAGATTCAAAATATAGATTATGAAGTAAAGTGTTATTTCCCCCTAATATATTTATATAATTGTAAAGACTATATAAAAAACTAAAGATAACACTAAACATTACTAGGGTATCCATGTTAGGCATCTTATGAAGTAAATTCTTTATACCACTTTTAATAATATCTAGTCCATAAATTAAATAAACTAAAGTAATTATCAACATAGTTGTGGATAAAATAAGAGGGTAATTGTGATTAAGATAAGGAATACTTGGTAGGTTTAACATATTTCCCATAGAGATATACATCATAAAGATAATTAATAGTCCTAAGAGAATTAATTTTATCTTATCATTTTTATTAGTAACTTTATCTTCTATTCCTTTAAACTCTCCTAGACTAGTAAAACCTGCTTCTTTAATATATCTTTCTATATCTTTAACTGTTATATTTTCATAAGTAATAGTAGCGATAGATAAAACTAGGTTAACTGTCGCTTCCTTTACCCCTTCTTGTTTATTTAGATACTTTTCAAGACCTGATGAACAAGCACTACAAGTCATTCCGCCTATTTTTAAAACTATTTTCTTCATATCTAATCCTTCTTTACTCTTAATATTCTTAAAGCATTAATGATAGCGATAACAGAAACACCAACATCGGCGAATACTGCTGCCCACATTGTAGCAATACCTACTGCACTTAGTAGTAAGACAAGTATTTTAACAGTAATAGCAAAGATAATATTTTCTTTTACTATTTGCATTGTCTTTTTACTTATTTTAATGGCACTTGCTAGTTTAGATGGCTCATCTGTCATAATTACAATATCTGCTGCTTCTATTGCGGCATCACTACCAAGGCCACCCATGGCAACACCTATATCTGATAAGGCTAGAACTGGGGCATCATTAATACCATCACCAATAAAAACTAGTTTACCACTTTCACTTTTTTCTTTCATTAAAGACTCTACTTTTTTAACTTTATCTTGAGGAAGTAGTTCAGCATAGTATTTATCTAACTTTAATTCTTTTGAGACATTTTTACTAATTTCTTCTCTATCTCCTGTTAACATTACTATTTTCTTAACATTATTTTCTCTAAATTCTTTAACTGCTTTATAAGCATCTTCTTTTATCTTATCAGAGATTATAATAGTACCAGCGAAAGTTTTATCAATAGCAATATAAATGACTGTTCCAATATCATTACTCTTAATATAGTCAATATTATACTCTATCATTAGCTTTTCATTACCTACTAGAACTTCTTTAGACTCTACTTTAGCGATTATCCCTTTGCCTTTAAGTTCTTTTGTTTTCGTAACTAGTTTTTCATTTATATTTTTGCCATAAGCTTCTTTTATAGATAAGGCAATTGGGTGATTAGAATAGCTTTCGGCATAACTTGTATATCTTAATAAATCTTCTTTAGAATATCCTATAGGATTAACTTTTTGAACTTCAAAGATACCTTCGGTTAGCGTTCCTGTTTTATCACATACAACTATTTCCGTGTTGGCAAGGGCTTCTAGATAATTACTACCCTTTACTAAGACTCCTATTCTAGATGATGCACCTATTCCTGCAAAGAAACTTAGAGGTATTGATATTACTAAGGCACAAGGACATGAAACAACTAAGAATGATAAGGCTCTATAAAGCCAAGTCTTAAAGTTAGTATCTGTTAATAATGGAGGGATTAAGGCTAGAAGTATAGCGATTATTACAACTATAGGAGTGTAGTATTTAGCAAATTTACTGATAAAGTTTTCTGATTTAGATTTCCTACTACTAGCATTTTCTACTAAATCTAAGATTTTACTGACAGTAGATTCTCCAAATTCTTTAGTTACTTTAACTTTTAATATTCCTTCATTATTAATACAACCACTTAATACTTCATCATTAACACTTATACTTTTTGGAACTGCTTCTCCTGTAAGGGCAAGAGTATTAAGAGTAGATGAACCTTCTATGACGATACCATCTAAAGGTATCTTTTCACCTGGCTTTATTAAGATAATATCACCAACTTTAACTTTATTAGGGTCAACTCTTTCAGTCTTTTTATCATGATAAAGATTAGCATAGTCAGGTCTTATATCCATAAGTGATGCTACACTCTTTCTTGATTTATCAACAGCATAACTTTGGAATAATTCTCCTACTTGATAAAATAGCATTACAGCGACTGCTTCAGGAAACTCACTAATAAAAAAGGCTCCAATGGTGGCAATAGTCATTAAGAAGTTTTCATCAAAGACTTTTCCTCTTGTAATGTTTCTTAAGGCTTTTAAGATGATATCATAACCTACTATGAGGTAAGAGATTATAAATAAAATGTTATTAATAATAGTATTATCTAGTTTTAAGATAAATGCTATTACAAGTAAGATAAAAGATATAATAATTCTAATTAACTTTTTCTTCATCTTTTTAGTCATTATTAAACCTCCTCGATACTGACATCAGGTTCTTCTCTTTTTATTGTTTTCTTAATTTGTTTTAAGGCAGTGTTTAAATTATCTTCATTACAACTAAAAGTTAATCTTTCCATCATAAAACTAATA
>CAMMTE010000053.1:0-7775 GCA_946499755.1 uncultured Mycoplasmatota bacterium | reverse complement strand
TAAAGATAGCTTTTAGTGTTTTTTCTATTTTAACAACTATGGTTGTTCTAACATTTATAATTAACTTTTTAGCGTCTTTATTTAATATTCTTTAATCAAAGTCTATACTATTATATTTATTATTTTTAATAAATTCTCTAAGTATTTTTGTTAAAGCACGTTTTTCAATACGTGATACATAACTACGAGAAATATTTAATTTATCAGCAATTTGCTTTTGCGTCCATAAATCATTACCTTCGAGCCCATATCTTTTAACAATAATTTCTCTTTCTCTTTTACTTAAGACTTTTAAATAAGAATTAAGTAGTTTAACATTATCTTTTAAATTAATCTCTTCAATAAAATCAGGACGTGGGGCTTTTATAACATCAAGAATTGATATTTCATTGCCTTCTTTATCAAAACCTACTGGTTCATTTAAAGAAATATTTTTATTATTTTTGTTATTAGCACGAAAGTACATTAATATTTCATTTTGAATACATTTAGCACAATAAGTAGTAAGACGATTACCTTTATTAGGAACAAAGGTATCTACTCCTTTAATAAGGCCAATAGTACCAACACTGATAAGATCATCTTGATCAATGTTTTTATAATCAAACTTTTTAACAATATGAGCGACTAATCTAAGATTATGTTCTATTAAACTATTACGAGCTTCCTTATCTCCTTCGCCCATCTTTTTGATACATTTTTCCTCTTCTTCTTTTGATAGTGGTTCTTTAAAAACTTGATTAGAGTAACTGGCTGTAAAAGTAAAGAAGCCTCTTAGACTATCAAATAAATTAAACAACATAAATTATCACCTAATAAATAATATGTCAAAAAAAAGGAGTTAGAATAGCTAAGTCCTTTTAGATTTAATATGATTTATTAATGTTATTATCATGGTTATTATACCTGCTAATATAAAGGCAATAGACAGTATAAGTGAAGGTAGAATATCATTTGTATAGAAAGAAAACATTTTAATTAAAGAGAAGTATCCTGTTACTACATATGATATAGCAAAGCCAAGGATAATAACAACTAAACTTACTATAATTTTTAAAATTATAGTTAATCTGTTTTTAAGATTAATATCTGTTATATTTTTAATAATTGTATATGAAATTACAATTAAAGATATAACAATACCAAAAATACCTAAGAAGGTAAAAAGTGATATTGATGATAATGATGGAATAAAAGCTTCACTAGGATTATTAGGATTATATTTTATTATTCTTGTACTGTTCATTTTAGGTAAAATACCAGTTGTAATTGAAGAAGAGACAGTATATTCATGATTATCTACAACATAAGAATAAATAAGGGTATAGATGGTTTCTTCAGGAGGAGTGCCTTCATCACGAAAAATAGTTTCATCATAAGTATTTTTTTCATTATAATCAATTAAATAGCCTGTTGTTTCTTTATAATTTGTTCTATTTTCATTATTTGGTATAGTAAAAGAAATTATTAATACAATTATACTAAATAATAAAACGACAATTCCTATAAATATATCTTCTTTAAAACTATTCATTATTATTATTTCCTTTTTCTTGATGATTTGCTCCTACTTTATGTAATTTTTTAGTATGACCACGTTCCAAATCATTATAAGAAAAGATATTTTCTTTATCATTTACGAATGAGACTATGTCTTTTTCAAGAAGCAAGCTTTTAAACAAATCTAAATTAACTATTTGTACTTTAAGTTCTTCACTAATAATTAAAAATGCTAGGAATCTATTAGTTGATGCTCTTTCATAAACAGCTTTACCATATTTAGATATTATTTCTTCTTTCATAAGTTCTAAACTACTTATATTAAAATTACCTTTTAAAGCACCACTATTATATAAATAATTTACAATCTCTGTAGTGTTTTCTTCTATATCCGCTAAAAATTTAGAATATTCTTGTTCTAGTTTTTCTATTTCATTATTTATTGGATCTAAAAAGCCTTTTTCATCATTTAATCTTATTAGATCTTTTGTAGATATATAATAGCCACTAGATAACAAAATGAGTTCACCATTATTAGAAATAGCATATCCTTTATCATTAAAACCTGTAGTATAATATGAAAACGTTTTATTTGGATAATTTTCTCTAATATTTTCTCCATTGAATTCATAAAATTCTTTAATTTTACCATCAATACCAAAATAACTAACTAAATTATTATTTCCAAAATGACATACTCTAGATAAAGGGTTCACTCCTTTACTAAAATCAGCGATACTTAGGTAACCATTAAATATATCAGAGTCATTTTGTTCTTCATTTAAAAATTTTTCTTCTTTAGCATTAAAATATCTAAATTCTTTATCTATCCAAGAAACACTTGCATCTTTACCAACCATAGCATAGCCATATTTATTAAAGTCAGAGGCAATATCGTACCTATATGGTAATAGCGATCCATCACTTTCTCTTACATAAGCAAATTTTTCATCAGCAGTTTGTACTACTTTAAAACCATTTACAAAATCACGAGTATTATCAATAATATCAAAAGATATATGTGTTTTAGAAGACTTTGGCATTTTAAAAGAAATAGAAACTTCATCAGCTTGTCCTTCATTTAATGTGTATTCGTATAATACTAATCCACCTAAATAAACGAGTCTAATGCCTTTAATACTAACTATTTTCTTAGGTAATTCACTCATTATTATCACTTCTTTCTTATTTTTTATTTTACAAATGGATAGGATTAAAGTCAATATCTAAATTAACTTTGTTAATAGTAGCATAATAATCTACTAGTTTTTCTAAGACTTCATAAATATTATCTTGATACTGATATTTAAGAATTAATTGATAGTAATAAATGTTCTGCTTTTTAAAGATAGAGGCAGGACTAGGTCCTAAAATAATAGTTTTATCTAAGTATTTACCACAAACTTTCTCACACTTTTTCGCTTCAATTAATGCTAACTTACTATCTTTACTAGAGATATTCAAAGATACAAGATAATAGTAAGGAGGATATTTCATTAATTTTCTATTTTTCATCTCTTCTTTATAAAAAGCTTTATAATCATTCTCTTTAGCACATCTAATAGCATAATTATCAGGATTAAAGGTTTGAAAGATAACAATACCAGATTTATCACTTCTACCAGCTCTTCCTGCTACTTGACTAAGTAAATCAAATGTTTTCTCACTACTTCTAAAGTCAGGAAGCATAAGTGAGGTATCAGCATTTATTACTCCTACTAAAGTAACATTAGGAAAATCAAGGCCTTTAGCAACCATCTGAGTGCCTAGTAGGATATCTGCTTCCTCTCTTGCAAAAGCATCAACTATTTTTTTATGAGCACCTTTTCTACTAGTAGTATCAACATCCATTCTAAGAACTCTTGCCGTAGGAAAAATATCTTTTAGTTCTTCTTCTATTTTTTCAGTACCTACTCCTAAATCTTTTAGCGATTTCTCATGACAATTAGGGCAAGTAACTTCATACTTAGTGGCATAACCACAATAATGGCATCTTAAGATATTACTACTCTTATGATATGTTAAAGTTATATCACAGTTTGGGCATTTAACAGATTCACCACAATTAGAACAAGTAACAAAAGAAGAATAACCACGTCTATTTAAAAGAAGTATTACCTGTTCTCCTCTTTCTATAGTCTTATTAATTTTATCTATTAAAGGTAAAGAGAAATGTCCTTTAGACTTACCTACTTCTTTATTCATATCAATTAACTCTACTTTAGGTAATTCTTTACCATTGACTCTTTTTTCTAATGTTACTAGATTAAAGACATTTTTTAAGCCTCTAGCATATTCTTCTAGCATAGGTGTGGCACTCCCTAAAACTACTTTAGCATTATTATCTTTCGCTCTTTTTATGGCCACATCTTTAGCATTATATCTAGGATTATTATCTTGTTTATAAGAATCACTATGGCACTCATCTATAATAATAAGACCAAGATTTTTAATTGGTGCAAAAACAGCACTTCTAGCACCGATTACGATGTCTACTTCATCCTTTACAATTCTTCTATATTCATCATATTTCTCCCCATCTGATAAAGCACTGTGAAGTAAGGCAATATTATTTCCAAATCTTTCTTCAAATCGTTTAATTAACTGAGGAGTTAGGGATATTTCTGGTACTAAAACGATACTCTTTAGTCCTTTTTTTAAGTACTTATCAATTAACTCCATATATACTTCTGTTTTTCCACTACCTGTAATACCATATAATAAGGATACTCTTTTTTCAGTATTTAGAATATTATTAACAGCACCTTCTTGTAAAGAAGTTAATTTTCTTATTTTCTTTTCTCTATCTTCATAATCCACTCTATATACTTCTTCCTCTTCTACTCTTAAAATATTATTTTTAACTAAAGTATTAAGAACAGATATAGAGATATTTTTTAGATCTTCTTTAGTTAATTTATCTTTATTTTTAAATAATTCTACAACCTCTTGTTGTTTAGGAGTTAGTTTCTTATCATAATTATTTAAGTAATATACTTTTTGATATTTCTTATTAACATTATTATTAATACTAGCTTTAAAACCTTTAGGAAGCATTACTTGATAACAACTAATTAAGGAAGCTAGAGTTGTTTTTTGTAAGTATTTACCAAGTTCTAATAATTCATTAGTAAGTATTACTTCTTCATCTAAAACCTCTTCTATTTCTTTTAAATTATCTATATCACTACTATTTTTTATCTCTAAAATAAACCCTACTAAAGTTCTATTACCAAAAGGTACTTTTGCTCTTTTGCCTATTTCTATTAAAGGTTCTAAAGCTTTAGGAACAAAATAGTCAAAAACTCTATCAACACTTTTATTAGTTATTTCTACTAAAACACCTACTATCATTTTAACACCTCCAGTTATTCTCATTTAATATTTAAAATAAAACTTTAGTTCGTAGTTTTTATTATAGAAAAAGGCTTAATTATAGAAAGAAAGCCATATATATTAAGAATCCTAAATAAAGGGCACTAACTATTAAGCCATTAACTTTTTCAAAATTACTACTTTTATATTTAACTCCTACGCCAATCATTATTAAAGCACCACCAATTAAACCTCCAATATGAGCGGCATTATCAATTCCTGGTACCATAAAACCTAAAAATAAGTTAATAACTATTAAAGGGATAATTTGACTTTTAATAACCGTACCAAGATAAACACGATAATGATAACCAAAGTAAAGTAAAGCTCCAAGTAAACCAAATATCGCCCCACTTGCCCCAACACTAACAGCATCTGGAGTAACAATTACGGATAACAATGATCCTGTTATCGCACTAAATAAGTAAACAACTAAATATCTCCATCTACCAATAAAGCTTTCTAGTTGCATTCCAATAATCCATAGAGCATACATGTTGAAAATAAGATGAGCAATATTAGCATGAAGAAATGCTGCTGTTAATAATCTATAATATTCTCCCATTTTAACAAATGGACCATAGGAAGAAAATAAATTATATACTTGTTCGGTATTTCCATAAAACATAGGAAATAAAAAGACAAATAAGTTAATAATAATCAAGGCATAAGTAACAACAGGTTTCTTAGGCGAAAAAACATCTGCTACTTTTTCTTGATCTTTTCTATTATGATCATTTATATCATTAGTAACTTTAACAAATAATTCTATTCCTTCTTCACTAAATTTAAGTTTACGAGAAAGATCAGGAAAAACTGATTTTAATAATTTATTTTTCTTAACATCAGCATCTTCATGAACCTCAACTGCTGTTATATTATCTGTTTTAAACTCATCTAAATCTACACTACCACCAAGATCTAAAAAGATACTTAGAGTATTTAATTTAAATGATAAAGTCTTTTTCTTTATTTTTCTTAAGATTCTATTAGTCTTAAAAATATCAAATTTATATTGTTCATTATTATGAATATATTTCATTACTAATCTAACTACTTTATAATCTTCATCTAAATTTTCAAGCCATATTTCATCATCAGCACCTTGTAATATTATAGGAGTATAGCCTTTTTCAGTAATAAAGTAATGAAGAAGTTTCATAGCTAGTGTATTTTTCTCATCCATATTTATAATATGTTCTTCCATAGACATCGCCCCTTCGCTATATATTTTAGCATATTTTAACTAAGAAATAAACATCTTAATCAAATAAGTGGTTTACTCAAAATTTTGTCAAAGATAAATTTGCCTAAATCTAACATTTATGATATTATGAATATGTAAAAGAAATTTACATAAACTAAAAAAGAGGAACATTTGATTTGCTAGCGAATGTCTCCTCCGTATAATTTTGGATGGACACTCTTCTCAAATGCTGATTAGAGTGTCGCTATTTATATTTTAATTGCAAGTATTAATAAGGCAAGACTAATTAGGATAAGAGGAAGTTGTTTTAATGTTTTTAACTTCATTTCCTTTTACTGGAGGTACGACACTCATATCAAATGTTCCTGCATATATAGTATCATGTTAGAATTTTAATATCAATTAAACATTGGTATTTTTTTGTTGGCATTTTATATATTATTAATATATAATTCTATATAAATTACCATTATTCTGTAAATAAATTCTAAATCATTTAGATAACCTACTAATCAAATCACTAACATTATCAATAACTTTATCAGTAACTGAGATTAATTCTTTACAAGAATTCTTAACTCTATACCCATTATATTTTTTTATCATATCTGTATCGTTAATGCCATCACCAATAGTATAGACATTTTTCTTTACTATTTTTTCTTTATCTAATATTTTTTCAATCATCAAAGACTTGCTAGCTTTACTTGAAATAAATTCTACTAAATAATGATTTTCATCTTTTACAAGATAACTTTTTATATTAGTATAACTTTTATCTATATACTTTTTAACTTCTAAAGCTTTATCATAACTATATAGTTTTAACATTAACTTTACAATATTTGAAGTATCATCTACTCTCTTTTTAAAGGCATCAATTAAAATTACATCATAGATATCTTTATTATTAGCATACTCTAAAATACTATTAACTAACACTTTATCTAAAGTAAATATTTTAATAATTTCTAAATCTTTAGATAATAGTAAGGCTCCATGATTTAAAATTAAATAATCATAAGGTATCTTATATTTATCTATTTCTTGTTTTAAATCAACATAACTTCTCCCTGTGGCAAGTACAAAAAGATTACCTAAAGCTCTAAATTCAGTTACTTTATCTATATTTTTCTTAATATCTATATCGCTTTGATAAAATGTTCCATCATAATCACTTATTAATATTTTCTTCATAATTCCAAATACCTAACTTTCCTTTAGCAAATATAGGTTTATCTAATACTTCAATATCTTTTAATATCCAGGCATATCTTCCAAGTCTATAATCACCACAAATAAACTCTAGCTTATCTTTCTTAATTCTATCTAAAAACTCTTCATCCATATAAACACAGTCTACTAAATTACACTTACAAATGATTAAGCCAAAACTTAAATCATTACCATCAACAAGGCTCATTAATTCTTTATTATTCTTCCATTCTTTAGGTATCTTAGTAGAACTAGCATGAATATATAACTCTCCCCTGTAATTAGTTTTAAAACTTCTAGTTTCTATTTTCTTTTTACCTAATTTTATTAAAGTTGCATATGGTTCTGTTAAACTAAGTACTTTCACTTCATCACCCTATTATATTCAAAATATCTTTCTAAATATCTAATAACACCATCTTCGTCATTAGTACCACATCTATCATCACAAACTACTTTAACTGCTTCTAAAGCATTG